>JALYHS010000378.1 GCA_030776385.1 Actinomycetota bacterium | reverse complement strand
AAGTACGGCTGCGTGGTGCTCTTGCCCTTGACGATCTGGAACTTCATGAGGGATGTCCTTCCGAGCGGAGAGTGTCGACGGTGACGCAGACGTCAGCCTAGGAGTCGGCACCGGATGCCGCCACCAGCGCTCCCCGGAGGCGCGCGGCATCCACCATCCAGATCGTGTGCACACGGCCGTCGATCATCACCACTGGAATCTCCTCGACGTAGGCATCGAACAGCTCGGGATCGTCGAGGATCGAGAGCTCCTCGAGCGACACCTCCGGGAACTCGCTCAGCACCGCCTCGACGACCACGCGCGCATCCTCGCAGAGGTGGCAGTCGGGTTTGCCGATGAAGGTCAGGCGGGTCACGGTGTCAGGCTACGCGCCAGAACGCTGGAGCTACCGGCCTCCGGATACGATGAAGCGATGTCCGAGTCGCCGAGCACGCCCGAGGTTCCGGGCCTGAGCGACCGTCCCATTCTCGCGTTCTTCGACGTCGACAACACCCTGATGCGGGGTACCAGCCTCTTCCAGCTGGGGCGCGAGGCATGGAAGCAGCGCGTGATCGGCATCCGCGATGTCGCTCTGTTCGCGTGGCATCAGCGGCGATTCATCCAGGTCGGCGAGAACGACGAGCACCTGGCGACCGCGCGCGAGCGCGCCCTCGGCCTCGTCGGCGGGCATACTCAGGCCGAGATCCTCGGGCTCGCCGAAAGCATCTGGGAGGGCCGCATCAAGCCGCGCCTCTACCCCGAGACCGTCGACCTCACGCAGGAGCACATCGCCAAGGGCCACGAGGTCTGGCTGGTCTCGGCGACGCCGTGGGAGATCGGCGACCTCATCGCCCGTCGGCTCGGCCTCACCGGGGCGCTCGGCACGCGAGTGGTGGTCGCCGACGGCGTCTACACGGGCGAGCTGATCGGCCACGTGCTCCACAACGAGCGCAAGGCGGAGGCGGTGCGGCAGTTGGCCATCGAGGCCGGGGCCGACCTCGCGGATAGCTGGGCGTACTCCGACAGCCGCAATGACATCCCGCTGCTGGAACTCGTCGGGCATCCGGTGGTGGTGAATCCGGATGTCATCCTCGCCCGTCACGCGCACGACCACGGCTGGCCCGTGCTCAGGTTGAGCCCGGCGAGTATCCGGGAGGCGCAGCGCCGGGTTCGTCGCGAGGCCCGCGCGGTTAAGAAGACGTCGAAACGAAACACGCGCCGGGCCTGACGGCCCGACGCGGTGCGGTGTTCGACGATCTGGAAGCCGCCCTGTCGTGCGACTACTTCTTGTTGCGACGCTGGTGACGCGTCTTGCGAAGGAGCTTGCGGTGCTTCTTCTTCGCCATGCGCTTGCGGCGCTTCTTGATGACGGAACCCATGTTCACCTCATTCGTGTCGGATGCAGACCAAACCCTGGTCCATCCGAACCACGGAAATCTAACCTGCCGAGTGTACCTGACCGGCCGGAGTGCCGGGAAACCGGGTCTCGGCGAGCTTCACCAGCGGGTGAGCTCGACCGGCGAGTGCTGCGGCTCAGCCGACCTGGGAGTCCGGCAGGGAGATCGCGGCCTCGACGGCGGACTCGGGGATGCGGAACGAGCGCCCGAAACGGATCGCCGGCAAGTCTCCCGAATGCACGAGGCGGTAGACGGTCATGTTCGAGACGCGCATCATCTCGGCCACCTCGGCGACCGTGAGAAAACGCACGTCCGACAGTTCCTTCGCCATTCCCGCCCCTGATTTCCGCGAGCACTGCTGCTCGATCCCCGACTCACTGCTGTAAGCAGTGTGACTCCTGTGACAAGAGTGCTGTCGCAGTCGCAACACTAGGGGGCGGCGCAAGCCGCTGTAAAGCACCCGAGTGTGTCGCACCCGTTCGGGTGCAATTCGCCTGCCGCTACTCGTTGAAGGGGAGCTGCTGAACCCGCGCGACGACACGCTTCTGGGCGCCCTGGAGCCGCTCCTGCGCACCCTGCAGCTTCTCCTGTGCCGCCCCGATCGCGGCTCGCGCGTTGTGCGCGGTCTCGGCGGCACGACGGCCGACTCGATCGGCGACATCCGTCCCCGCCCAGGCGACATAGACGGTGGATGCCGCGTCCGCACCCGCCGAACCGAGCGCACCCGTGCCGCTCACGAACGGCGCGAGCCAGATGGCCAGCTCGTCCAGCGGGGCGGAGTCGAGACGGTAGTAGCGGTGCTGACCCTCCTCGCGCACGGCAACCAGGCCGTGATCGCGGAGCACCTTGAGGTGCTTGGACACGGTCGGCTGGCTGATGGCGAGTTCGGCGACAAGCTCGCTCACCGCGATCTCACCGCGTCCGGACGCCGTGCCGGCACGGTGCAGGAGGTGCAGGAGCAACTCGCGACGGGTGCCGTCGGCAAGCACGTCGAAGATATCGGCCATCGTGCCAGAGTAGTCAGACGGACTGCCGGTCACCAGCACGACGGGCGGGCACTCGGCGATCGTCCACGCGATCAGCCGTTGTTCGGGGCCGGGGTGGAGGGCTTGCCCGGGCGATGGTTCTGGCCGCCCTGGTTCTGGCCGGGATTCTGGCCGCCCTGGTTCTGACCCGGGGCGAAGCCGTTGCCGTTCCCCGTGCCGTTGCCGAACCGGTAGCCGCTGTTGCCGCCGCGATACTGCTGCGCGTTGTCGAAGCGGCTGTCGTGCGACGCCACCCCGTAGCCGATCGCGACTCCACCACCGAGGAACAACAGCGCCGCGATCACCCCGCCGACGATCGCCACCGGCAGCAGCGGAACGGTGACGGACCGACGGGGAACCGACGCCGCGGTCGGCGAAACGGGCGTGCTCGGCGCGGGAGGCGCTGCCGTCACCGGCTCGGTCGTGGCGGTCGCACCGGTCGGGGCCGGAGGGGCCGGATCGGGCTCGATCGGTTCGGTCTGCTTCGACATGGGGATGCTCTCCTCGTTCGGGGCGTGTGCCCGGAGAGATCACCATCCCGGATGCGACTGAAGTACACCCGCGAGATCCCCCAGCGCCGGTGATGGATCAGCCGGGAAACCGCCCACAGTCGTCGACCACCCCCGACGATGGCGGCTATCGCGCAGTAGGCGTCTCGCCGACGGCGCCGATCGGCGCGTCAGTCGGAGCTGTCCCCGACTGTCCCCGTCGTGCCAACCTGGCCGAACTACTCCCCGCGGGCCATCTCGGCCGCGCGCATGAGAGCGGCAGCCGTGGCCCGGTCGAATAGCCCGCTCAGGTCCGCCGATTGCAGCACGCCGATCGCGCGCTCGGTGGTGCCCTTGGGACTTGTCACGCGGCGGCGCAGCTCGGCCGGGTCGGCATCCGAGAAAATCCGTTCTCGGGCGAGCAGCTCGGAGGCGCCGCGGAAGGTCTGTTCCACCATGATCCGCGATTGCTCCTCATCGAAGCCGAGCCTGCGCGCCGTCTCGGTGAACTGCTCGATCAGGTAGAACACGTAGGCCGGCCCGGATCCCGAGATGGTGCTCAGCGCATCGATCTGCGATTCAGGCACCTCGATCACGGCGCCGACGGTCTCGAAGAGCGTGCGGACGAGTGCCGCATCCGAGGCCGACGCACGTGACCCCGCCGCGACCCCTGTGACCCCCAGCCCGACGACGGAGGGCGTATTGGGCATCGAGCGGAACACCACGTTCGGAACGAGCGCCTCCATGGTCGCAATCGTCACCCCCGCGGCGACGCTCACCACGAGCGCGTCGGGTTCGAGCGATTCACGGATGTCGCGCAGCAGGTCCGGCACCATGGCGGGCTTCACGCCCAGCAGCACGAGTTTCGCGCCGTGCAGCGCGGTGATCGTCGCATCCGGATCGGATTCGAGCGAAAGCGACACGACACCCTCGTGCCCCGCTGTCGAGTGGCGCACCGCCGCGGCCTTCGCCTCCGTGCGGTTGGTGACGGTGATTCCGGCGGCCTCAACTTCGGGTGAGAGTAGGCCCGAGAGGATCGCGCCGCCCATCGAACCTGCGCCGAGGATGGCGATCTGCGGAAGGGAGACGGTCATGGTCGAAGTGTAGGTTGGCGGGGTGAGCGCGAGTGGCGGCAACAAGGCGATCGTCGCCGCGATGCTGGCCAACCTGGGCATCGCCATCACGAAACTGATCGCCGCCCTGTTCTCCGGATCCGGCGCCATGCTCGCGGAGGCCGTGCACTCCTTCGCCGACACGGTCAATCAGATTCTGCTCCTGATCGGCGGCCGCCGCTCCCTCAAGGATGCCGACGAGGCGCACCCGTTCGGCTACGGCCGGGCGCGCTATCTGTACGGGTTCCTGGTCTCAATCATCCTGTTCACCGTTGGCGGCGTGTACTCGATCTACGAGGGCGTGCACAAGCTGGAGCAGCCGGAACCGCTCGAGGTGGCGTGGCTTCCGATCGTCGTCATCCTGATCGCGATCGTGCTGGAAGGCTTCTCCTTCCGTACCGCCCGCCGAGAATCGCTGCCGTTCAAAGGTTCCGGATCGTGGATCTCGTTCATCCGGCGGGCGAAGGCCCCCGAACTCCCGATCGTGCTTCTCGAGGACACCGCTGCGCTGACCGGCCTCGTCTTCGCGCTGCTCGGCGTCGGTCTCACGATCATCACCGGCAACCCGCTGTTCGACTCGCTCGGCACCCTCGCGATCGGCGTGCTGCTGATCCTGGTCGCGCTGATCCTCGGCATCGAGACGAAAAGCCTGCTGCTCGGCGAGGGCGCGTCTCGGGAGAACGTCGCAATCATCCGGGATGCCATCAATGCGAACGAGACCGTCGAGTCCTTGATCCACATGAAGACGCTGTACCTCGGTCCCGACGAGTTGATGATCGCCGCCAAAGTCGCGTTCCCGCCGGCCACCCGCCTGGTCGAGATCGCCGCCGCCATCGATGCGCTCGAGGCGGACATCCGCTCCAAGATCCCGGCCGCCCGCGTCATCTACATCGAGCCCGACCTCTACCACCCGCCGAGCGCGGGCAACCCGCCGACCGACGCCATCATCCTGAAGTCCGAGGACTGAGGGCGTCTGCGCTCCCGTTTGTCGCACGCGCGCCGAAATTCCGGGGCGCGCACGCGACAAATCGGAGCGGTCGCGCAGACGGTAGGGGAGCGACGCGTTCGCAGGAACGGGAGCGGTCGCGGCTAGAGCTCGCTCGGCGCCTCGCCGCGGAAGAACCCGGTCAGCAGCGCCCCGCACTCCGCCGCCAGCACCCCGCCGATCACCTCGACCC
>JALYHS010000377.1 GCA_030776385.1 Actinomycetota bacterium | reverse complement strand
AGCGGCTTCCGCTGATCGAGCTTGTCGAGATCCCTCGTCCTTTGCTGATCGGGCGGCTTCCGCTGATCGAGCTTGTCGAGATCCCTCGTCCTTTGCTGATCGAGCGGCTTCCGCTGATCGAGCTTGTCGAGATCCCTCGTCGGACTCGACGGGCCCGACCAACGGGGGCTCAGAGGGGGTTCGCGATGCCAAGGCCCGCTCCGAACGCCGTAATGAATGCCCGCCAGACACCCGACACCATCAGCACGCCGATGACGATGAGCAGCACCCCGCCTGCGATGTTGATGACACGGATGTGGCGCTTGACCCACGCCACCGAGCCGCCGACCCAGCCGAAGCCGATCGCGACGAGCAGGAACGGGATGCCGAGGCCGATGCAATACGCAAGGCCGACGATGAGCGCCCGCCACAGATTTCCCTGGTCGAGCACCATCGACTGCACCGCGATGAGGGTCGGACCGACGCACGGGGTCCAGCCGACCGCGAACACGATGCCGAGCAGCGGTGCGCCGATGAGGCCGGTGCGGGGCTGCCATCCGGGCTTGATCGTGCGCTGCAGGAAGCTGACCTGGCCGATGAAGACGACGCCCATCAAGATGACGACCACGCCGGCGATCCGCAGAATGACGTCGGTGTACTCGGTGACGAAGACCCCGACCGTGCCGACCAGCAGCGAGACGGCGAGGAAGACCACCGAGAAGCCGGCGATGAAGAGCGCGACTCCCAGGAGCATCCGACTTCGAGTGCGCTCGCGCCCACTTGTGACCCCGCTGACGTAGCCGAGGTATCCGGGCACCAGCGGCAGCACGCACGGGGAAAGGAAGGAGAGCAGCCCCGCAGCGATCGCGATCGGGACGGCGAACCAGAGACCACCGCTGAGGACGACTGCGCCCGGGTTCACGCGGCGCCCATCAGGACTTCTCCGCCTGAGTCGATTCGATGATCTGGCCGACCAGCGAGGGGCTCGTGATGAGTCCGCTGAACCGCGCGGCGACGCGGCCTTTGCCGTCGATGATCAGCGTCGTCGGCACGGCGTTCGGGGCCACCTTGCCGGTGAAGGCGAGCTTCACGGCGCCCTGATCGGCGTCGAGGATCGAGGGGTATGTCATGCCGTGGCTCTGCTCGAAGCTCTGCGCGGTCGGGCCGGTGTCCGAGACGTTGACGCCGAGGAAGACCACCCCCTCGGCGGAATACTTGGTGTTGAGCTTCTCGAGGTCCTTCGCCTCCAAGCGGCAGGGCGGGCAGCTCGCGTACCAGAAGTTGAGCACCACCACCTTCCCGGCGTAGTCCGAGCTCGAGACCCTGGTGCCCGCATCCGTCGTTCCCGACCAGGCGACCGCCGCACCACGGTCGGCGGCCGCGATCGTCTTGGTGGATCCATCGGCCGACACGTAGTTGCCGGTGTCGCCGGTCTTGTTGTACGAGTTCGCGAGACTGTCAGTCGAACTGCACCCGGCCAGCGCGAGGGCGGCGGCAACCGCGACCGCCACGACGACGGTGACCCTGTTCACACTGCTCCCAGATCGATGGACTCTGCCAACAATGCTGCCGCAGGTTCCTGATAGTCCACCTCGGTGAAAGCCCCGGCGCCGCCCGGGCCGGCGGCAGCATCCCAGCCCAGCGTCGTGATGCTGGAGAGGGTGCAGCGACGGTGCCGCGGATCGGTGGCGAGCGGCTTGCCCTGCACGGTGCGCGCCACCATCCAGATCGGGAGCTGGTGGCTCACCAGCACGACCTCGCCACTCTCGACGGAGGTGTGCGCGTCGGCGACGGCCGCCATCATCCGGGCGGCGATCGAGACGAAGGGCTCGCCCCATGACGGCTTCCACGGGTTGACCAGGTGCCGCACCAGGAGCGGGTTCCGTTTCAGCGCACGCCGGATGTTGACGCCCTCGAAGCTGTTGGCCGGCTCAATCAGCCGCTCGTCGATCGCAAGCTCCCGGCCGAACAGCTTCAGCCAGGGCTGCGCGCTTTCCCGTGTCCGGGTGAGCGGACTCGCCGTCACGGCCACGATCGGACGACCCGTCAGCGAGTCGGCGGCGAGCTGCGCCATCCGCCGCCCCCGTTCGCTGAGGTGGAACTCGGGGAGGCGCCCGTAGAGCACGCCGGACGGGTTGAAGACCTCGCCGTGGCGCACGAGATGGATGAGGTCGGCGGGCACCCCCCGATTGTACGTTCGCGCGGCTTGGCGCCCGCCGGGCGGCCGGGGGGACCGCAGGCCGACTCGGGGTCGCCCGTAGACTCGGGGATCATGCGCACCCTCGTGAAGAACCTCGCCGCCGCTCCCGATGGACCCGTCTCGGTGTCCGGGTGGGTCGACACGGTGCGGGATCAGAAGAAGGTTCAGTTCATCGTGCTCCGGGACGAGTCGGGCGCGGTGCAACTCGTTCACCCGCGCACCGACGTGGAAGAGGGATCGGAGCAGGATGCCGTGGCCGCCACGATCTCGGCCCTGACGACCGGCAGCTTCCTCACCGTCGACGGCGAACTGAAGCACGACGAGCGGGTCAAGCTCGGCGGCCTCGAGGTGAAGATCGGCGAGATCGACGTGGCGGCCATCGCGCTCGACATGCCGATCGCCGAAGACTCCAGCGTCGACAAGCGCCTCGACTACCGCTGGATCGACCTGCGTCGGCCCGAGCAGAACCTCGTCTTCCGCGCGCAGACGACGTTCTTGCATGCGCTCCGAACCTGGTGGGTCGAGCACGACTTCATCGAGATCCACACCCCCAAGCTGATGTCGTCGCCGTCGGAGTCACGCGCGGAGCTGTTCCAGGTGCCCTATTTCGAGACCACGGCCTATCTCGCCCAGAGCCCGCAGCACTTCAAGCAGATGGGCCAGGCGGCCGGGTTCGGCGGGGTCTTCGAGGTCGCACCGGCGTTCCGAGCCGACCCGAGCTTCACGTCGAGGCACGCCACCGAGTTCACTTCGATCGACACCGAGCTCAGCTGGATCGACTCGCACGAAGACGTCATGGCCATCCACGAGCGGCTGTTGGTGGCCGGGTTCACCGCCATCAAGGAGAAGCACGGCGCCGAGATCGAGGCCCTGTTCGGCGTCGAGGTGACGGTGCCGACGGTGCCGTTCCCCCGGATCCCGCTCGCCGAGGCGAAGGCGATCGTCGCCGCGCGAGGCTACACCGTGCCGCGCGCCGACGACGACATGGACCCGGAGGGTGAGCGCCGCATCTCCGAGTACGTGAAAGAGCAGTTCGGCCACGAGTTCGTCTTTTTGACCGACTACGCCTCCAGCATCCGCCCGTATTACCACATGCGCCATGAGGACGACCCCGGGCTGACCAACAGCTACGACCTGATCTTCAACGGGGTTGAGATTTCGACCGGAGCGCAGCGCGAGCATCGCATCGAGGTGCTGATCGAACAGGCGCGCGACAAGGGGCTCGATGTCGACGAGATCGGCGCGTACCTCGACTTCTTCCGCTACGGCGTGCCGCCCCACGGCGGCTTCGCAATCGGTCTCCAGCGCGTCATGATGCTGCTCCTGCACCAGCCGTCGATCCGCGAGGTGACATACCTGTTCCGCGGTCCGAATCGGCTGACCCCGTAGCTCGGTCGCCCGCCGCCGCCGAAGCCGCCGCGCGCTACGTCAGGTCCTCCACCGTCGCGCTGCCGGCGTTCTTGACGACCGACTCGACGGCGCTTCTCGCCGAGCCCTTCGCGACGTAGTTC
>JALYHS010000376.1 GCA_030776385.1 Actinomycetota bacterium | reverse complement strand
CTGCGCCGCACCGGCTCGCCGAGCGTGGCTGGTAACGCGCGCCCACAGGTCGGGGTGCTCGCGCTGCAGGGCGACTTTCGGGAGCACCTGATGGTGCTGCGCGAACTCGGGGCGGACGCCATTCCGGTGCGCCGTGAGAGCGAACTGGCGCAGGTCGACGGCCTCGTGATCCCGGGCGGTGAGTCGAGCGTGATGGACAAACTCAGCCGCATCTTCGGTCTTGCCGAACCACTGAAGGCGCGCATCGCATCCGGAATGCCGGTCTACGGCACCTGCGCCGGCCTGATCATGCTGGCCGACACCGTGCTCGACGCGATCAACGGCCAGCAGAGCCTCGGCGGCCTCGACATCGCGGTGCGGCGCAACGCGTTCGGCAACCAGCTGGACTCCTTCGAGACCGATCTCGACATCCCGGAATTGGGCGAACCGGCTGTGCACGCCGTCTTCATCCGAGCGCCCGTGGTCGAGACCGTCGGGCCGCGCGCTCACGCCCTCGCAACGCTGGCCGATGGCCGCGTGGTCGCCGTGGAACAGGGCAATTTGCTCGGCACCTCGTTCCACCCCGAGATGACCGACGACTACCGCTTCCACTCTCGTTTCCTCGACACGGTGCGCGCGGCATCCTGAACTGCACCGGTGAGCCCGACCGCCGCTACAGCACCTCGGTGCGAATCGTCACGCTCACCGGTGAGGCCGACGCGATCGCCCGGTACGCCAGGGACGAGCGGATGTCGCGGCCGAACGCCTCGGCGGCGGTGGGGGTGAAGCACCACGCGTGGCCACGTCCGAGGAGGCGTCGCGCGGGAGTCCAGCGGTAGGAGAGGGTGAGGCAGAGCTGCGTGATCGGGTCGGCGTCCTCGCGCACCAGCTGGCGCGTCAGGTCGATCGTGAAGCGCTCGGCATCGGCATCGGGACCCCACTGCCACAGGAGCCCGTCGCCCTCGTTGCCGATCAGGGCGTGTTGGGCGCGCATCGATCGGTAGAAGGCGATCGAGAGGGCGACGGCATCCGGAGCATGCATCGTCTCGAGCACGGTGCCTCGTTCGGCGGCGAAGCGGCGCAGCGCGTTCTCGGCGAACGAGATCCGGAACCAGCGCGAAACCACCCGCCGAGCCTAGCCGGGGAAGCAGGCGAGCGGTGCTGGCTAGAATGGCAAGGATCTGTCGCAGGCAAGAAGGAGCACCGTGAGCGGGCATTCCAAGTGGGCGACGACCAAGCACAAGAAGGCGGTCATCGACGGTCGCCGTGCCAAGTCGTTCGCGAAGCTCATCAAGAACATCGAGGTCGCCGCCAAGATGGGCGGTGCCGACCTGTCGGGCAACCCGACGCTGGTCGACGCGATCCAGAAGGCGAAGAAGACGTCGGTCCCGAACGACAACATCGACCGGGCCGTGAAGCGCGGAGCCGGGCTCAGCGGCGAGTCCGTCGACTACCAGACGATCATGTACGAGGGCTACGGACCCCACGGCGTCGCCCTGCTGATCGAGTGCCTCACGGACAACAAGAATCGCGCGGCCGCCGAGGTGCGCACGCTGATGGCTCGCAACGGCGGAACGATGGCGGATCCGGGCAGCGTGGCATACAACTTCAGTCGCAAGGGCGTCATCTCGATCACCAAGACGGATGCGGTCACCGAGGACGACATCCTGATGGCCGTTCTGGATGCCGGCGCCGAGGAGGTTGCCGACCAGGGCGGCGGCTTCGAGGTCATCACCGAGCCCTCACACCTCGTGGCGGCCCGCACCGCCCTCGTGGAGGCCGGTATCGACTACGACTCCGCTGAGGCCGAGTTCGTCCCCAACCTGCACGTCGAGGTCGACATCGACACCGCGCGCAAGGTGTTCAAGCTGATCGACGCGCTCGAGGAGAGCGACGACGTGCAGAACATCTTCAGCAACTACGAGGTCCCTGCAGAGGTGCAGGCGCTGCTCGACGACGAGGAGTAGGTCCGTCCGCGACACGCTCGACCTGTTCGAACACATGTGCGAATGTGCCCGGTATGGTCTTCACCATGCGCGTACTCGGTGTCGACCCCGGACTGACCCGGTGCGGGATCGGTGTCGTGGATGTCGCATCCGACCGTCGCGCGACGCTGGTGTTCGTCGGCGTGGTGCTGACGCCGCCGACCATGCCGCTGGAACAGCGGCTGCTCGCGATCTCGACGGGGATCCGCGCGGTTCTCGTCGACCACCGACCCACCGCGATGGCGGTGGAGCGCGTCTTCGCGCAGCACAACCTCCGCACGGTGATGGGCACGGCGCAGGCCAGCGGCATAGCCCTGGCGCTCGGCGCCGAGTTCGGGCTCGCCGTCGGGCTGCACACGCCCAGTGAGGTCAAGGCCGCGATCACCGGGTACGGCGCTGCCGAGAAGGCTCAGGTCGGCGCGATGGTGGCGCGGGTGCTGGGGTTGTCGGCGGTCCCGCGACCGGCGGATGCTGCGGATGCGCTGGCGCTTGCGATTTGCCACGCCTGGCGCGGGTCTGCGGGCGGCGATTTCGACACGCGGCCTTCAGCCGCTGCTCACTCAGCGAGCACTCCGGCTCAACTCGCCTGGCGGGCTGCTGAACGCAAGGCTGTGCGGTCATGATCTCGTCGGTCCGGGGAACGGTCCTCACGGTCTCCGGAACGGTGGCGGTGATCGAGGTCGGCGGCGTCGGCCTCGGCGTGCAGGTGACCCCGCAGCACGGGCTCAGCCTGCGCATCGGGCAGGAGGCGATGGTCTATACCGCGTTGATCGTGCGCGAGGACGACCTGAGCCTGTTCGGATTCGCCACCCCCGACGAGCTGACCGTCTTCGACCTGCTTCGCGGGGTCTCGGGGGTTGGCCCGAAGTCGGCGCTCGGTGTTCTCGGCACGCTGAGCCCGGTTCAGATCGCGCAGGCGGTCTCCGCCGAGGATGACGCGCCGTTCCGTAAAGTGACAGGCATCGGTCCGAAGACGGCCAAGTTGATCGTCGTGTCGCTGGCTGGCAAGTTGATCGTGCCGAGCGGGGCGGTCTCGACAGGCTCGACCAGCGGCGCGGGTTCGACCTCGGTGACGAGTAGCGTGATCGGCGCTCTCGTCGGACTCGGCTGGAACGACCGCGTCGCCGCCCAAGCCGTCGAGGAGGCGGCCGACGAGGCCAGCGCGCAGGAACGCGGCTCCGTGCAGGCGTTGCTGCGCTTGGCCCTCGCGCGCCTCGGTCCGCAGCGCACGGGTGCGAACTCGTGAGCGACGCCTCGTGAGCGACATCGATCCGGTCGATCTGGTCATCAAGCCGACGCCCGAGTCCGAGACCGAGCTCGCGTTCGAGGGCGCACTCCGGCCGCGAAGCCTCGCCGAGTTCGTCGGTCAGACGAAGGTGCGCGGCCAACTGCAACTGCTGCTGGATGCCGCGGCGCTCCAGAACCGCACGCCCGACCACATCCTGCTGGCGGGTCCGCCGGGACTGGGCAAGACCACGCTCGCGATGATCGTCGCCCACGAGTCGAATCGTCCCCTCCGGATGTCGAGCGGTCCCGCCATACAGCACGCAGGCGACCTGGCCGCGTTGCTCTCGAGCCTGGTGCCGGGCGAGGTGCTGTTCATCGACGAGATCCATCGCATGGCGCGCTCCGCCGAGGAGATGCTCTACCTCGCGATGGAGGACTTCCGGATCGACATCATGGTCGGCAAGGGGGCGGGCGCCACCAGCATCCCGCTCGATCTGGCTCCGTTCACGCTGGTCGGCGCGACGACCCGTTCGGGCCTGCTCCCGAATCCACTGCGCGATCGGTTCGGTTTCACCGCGAATCTCGAGTTCTACGACGACGCCGAACTCGAGGAGGTGCTTGCGCGCGCCGCGCGCCTGCTCGAGCTGGACATCCCGGGCGACGCCAGACTCGAGATCGCGAGCCGCAGCCGGGGCACCCCGCGCATCGCGAATCGCCTGCTGCGGCGGGTGCGGGACTACGCGATCGTTCACGACGCGCGCGCCGGAATATCGGCACAGGCCGGGGGGGCCGGAATGGCGGCCGTCCACGCCGCACTCGAGCTCTACGACGTGGACCCGATCGGCCTCGACCGCCTCGACCGGGCCGTGCTCGAGATGGTCGTGACGCGGTTCGATGGTGGCCCGGTGGGCCTCAATACGCTCGCGGTGTCGGTCGGCGAAGAACCCGAAACGATCGAATCCGTCGTCGAGCCGTTCCTGGTCAGGATCGGGATGCTGACTCGAACGCCGCGCGGTCGAGTGGCGACGAAACGCGCCTGGGAGCACCTCGGCATCCGTCGCCCCACCTCGGGCACCTTGTTCGACGACGTATGATTCAGGGGAGCCGCTCAGCCGGAGTGCCTAGGCTGCAGCCCGTCTCTCCCCAATACCTGGAAGGTCTCCCTCCCTCATGTCTCACTCTCCGACCATCGTGCACGCCGCCACCGCGGCCGCTCCCGGCGGCATCGATCCGCTGACGATCGGCCTGGTTCTCCTGCTGGCCGTCATGGTGATCTTCATGTTCCGCAACTCCCGCAAGCGCAAGCGTGACGCCGAGCAGCTGCAGAACAAGTTCGTCCCCGGAGCCGAGGTGATGACCCAGCACGGCATCTACGGCACGCTGATCTCCATCGACGACGAGAAGAACGAAGCGATCATCGAGACGACGCCCGGTACCCGCCTTCGCGTACACCGTCAGACGATTTCGCGGGTGATCGACCCGGTCGAGGCCGAGGAGGACGTCATCGAGGAACCGTCCGGTTCCGAGTTCGCGGCCGCCAGCCACGAACTGAACCAGGACCACGCGATCCCGGCGGGCGACCCGCAGTACGGTGAGCGCGTCGGTGAGGGTGTCGACGAAAAGCCGAAGCGCGCCCCGCGCAAGAAGGCCGCCGAGTAGCGGTTACTCTTGGATGCTGACCCGGGTCACCCGGGTCGGTTTCCCAGCGCGGGTCTGAGTCGCATCACGCGGCCGCCGCGTCGGCACCCACAGCACGCCGTACAGAAAGCAGAGTCGCCACGTGGCAACGAGATCGACGACCCCGGCCAGAAGGGCCGTGAGATCGCTGGCCTGGCTCCTCGCCATCGTCGTCGCACTCGGGGCGCTGTTGGGGGCGGGCACGCTGTTCTGGGGGTGGAAGTGGGCGCCGCAGCTCGGCCTCGACCTGCAGGGTGGCACCGAGATCATCCTGACGCCGCAGCTCGCGAGCGGGAGTCAGACTGTCACCCCAGACCAGCTCAATCAGGCCGTCTCGATCATTCGTCAGCGCGTGGATGCCGCGGGCGTCTCCGAGGCGGAGATCAGCACCCAGGGCGTCAACAACATCGTCGTCTCGCTCCCGGGTACGCCCGATGAAGCGACCCTGAAGCGCATCCAGGCCTCGGCCAAGCTGGATTTCCGGGCGGTGCTGCTCACCTCGGCCGCAACCGCGTCCGCCAGCGTGTCACCGTCCGCGACGCCGACGGCCGGATCGACGCCGAGTCCGACACCCACGCTGAACAACACCCCAACGGCGAAGCCGACGAACGGCAGCGACCTCAGCTACGTGACGCCGTTCCTGCAGAACAAGTACGACAACTTCAACTGCTCGACGCTGTCC
>JALYHS010000375.1 GCA_030776385.1 Actinomycetota bacterium | reverse complement strand
GTCCACTTCTGGCCGATCCCGTTGGTGCGATCGATGAGCTGCGGGCTCTCGGTTCCGGGGCTCGCGATGCCGCTCAGGTCGCCCTTGATGTCTGCCGCAAACACCGGGACGCCCGCGTTGGCGAGCTGCTCGGCAAGCACCTGCAGTGTCTTGGTCTTGCCGGTGCCTGTGGCACCTGCGACCAGACCGTGGCGGTTGACCATCGCAATCGGGATGCGGATCGGCACGTCGGGGAGCGCGGATCCATTCACCAGGGCGCCCATCTCGAGCGCGGGCGCATCGAAGGTGTAGCCGGCTCGGATGGCGTCGACCTGCGCGGGCGCCAATGGCGGCTGCGCGCTCTGCGGAACGGCAGGACTCGGGGTTGACCTCGAAGGCGAGGTCACGGGAGCCGCCGTCGCCAGCGCCGCGACAGCCGCTGCCTGCGCCTCCGCCGCCGCGAGGGCGGCCTGCGCGTCTTCGAGAGCCTTCTTCGCCGCGGCGACCGGGTCGACATCCGTCATGGCGTCAGCCTACGGAGTCTGTCGAACACCCGGGCATCGGCGTCAGCGCGCCATATCCGTGGCGATCCGCAGGGCGTTGGCAAAGATCGTGAGCACCGGGTTCACCCCGGCATTGGTCACATGAAGCGAACCGTCGGCTACGCGGAGGTTGTCGTGCCCCCAGACGCGGCCGAACGGGTCGGTGGCCGAGCGAGCCTGATCCTGTCCCATCCGCAGCGTTCCCGCCTGGTGCTGCCCGCCGCTCGGGCCCGCAGCCGGATCCCGTCGCGGAGCGGGAACCACCTGCGTCGCCCCCGAAGCGGTCAGCCACTCGGCGGCGCGCGCCGAGAGGAACTCCTGAGCGCGCAGGTCTTCCTCATGGGGCGCGCCGCTCAGTCGTACCAGGGGGAGGCCCCATCGATCACGGCGGCCCGAATCCACGCGCACCCGAGCCCCGTCGGTCGTCACCTCCTGGATCGGCCCGACGACCCGCTGCATCCGGCTCCAGTATCGCCGCATCAGGCGCGTCGACTCGGCACCGTGAGGCGGGATCAGCCCCGCCGCGGTGAGGTAGAGATAGCTGCTGACAGGCGTGGGGACGAACTCGTTGGCGAGCATGCCGCCGCCGATCACCCCGCTGTTGCCGTGACGGTAGTCGCCTGTCGCGATCGAAGGCCCGGGACCCACCCCGTCGACCACCTCGTCGTCGAAGATGCCGAGCGCTCCGGCGTAGATGTGCGCCTGCAGGTGCCGACCGACCTGATCCGTGCCGTTTCCGATGCCGCCGGGCTCGCGGTCGTGTGCGCTAGCCAGGAGCAGCCGGGCGCTCTCGACCGCACCGGCCGCCACCACCACCTCCTCCGCCCCGATCCGGCGACGGCTCCCGGTGTGATCTGCCAGCTCGACCCCGTCGACACGGCCACGGGAGTCGACCGTGATCCGGACCGCGGCCGTCTGCAACAGCAGCTCGGCGCCCCCGGTCGCGAGCGCGCGCTGGATCATGGTGTTGTGGCTGCCGGCCTTCGCTCCCACCGGGCAGGCGAACCCGACGCAGGCGCCGCACCGCACGCACGCGGATCTGCCGCCGTACGGCCGCGAGTTGATGAGCAGCGGAACCACGGTGGTGGAGATTCCGAGTGCGTCGGCGCCGCGCTGGAGGACCGCGGTCGACCGTGTCGGCGGCAGCGGCGGCAGTGGATACGGCTCGGACCGCCTGCCGGCCGCCGTGTCGCCGTTCTCGCTGCCACTCACTCCGAGCTGACGTTCCGCGCGGGTGTACCACGGCTCCAGCTCGTCATAGCCGATCGGCCAGTCGGCGAGCGAGCTTCCGGGCGGGACGCCGTAACGACTCGCCATGCGGAAGTCGTCGGGCGCGAACCGCCAGGCCTGCGCCCCGTAGACCCGCGTGCCGCCGCCCGCGGTCATCGCGTTGTTGCTCCAGCGCTCGTCGCTCGGCGGGATCTCGAGACCGTCGAACAAGCGAGGGTTGCCGGCGCTCGACGGTCCAGTGAGCGGATCGAAGCCTGCACCCGCGCGCGGATTGCGCAACTGGTCGCTCCAGAGCTCGATCGGATCCGGCCAGTCGCCGCGTTCCACAATCAGCACACGACGGCCGGACTCGGCGAGCACGGCCGCCGCGGTGCCGCCTCCGGCGCCGGACCCGATCACAATGACGTCGTAGCGCTCGGCCACCGCGCCCAGGGTGACCGTGCTCGGTCGATGCTCAACCCCGGCGACCAGCCAGCCGCCAGTGGGAACGGGGTCGTAGCCGAGCGAGCGCCACGAGCTCGCGTCGCGATTGCCATGATTGCCGGGATCTGCCCAGTAGCCCTGGGCGATGAGCGTGACCAGCCAGGCCACCTCCGGTCGGGCGAGGGTGTCGTCGTCGATCCCGTCGCGCGCAAGCAGGTCAAGAGCGACCAGCGCGGCCGGCAGATCGGTGGCGCGGTCGCCGAACAGCACGCTGCGCAGATAGTCGGCAGCTCCGGTCTCGGCGGCCGATGGCCAGTCGTCGGCGGGCACCACGGCGCGGGACAGCGCGTCGATCAGTCCGGCATGCGCCTCCCAGCGTTCGCCGTCGGTCATCCGAGCTCGATCATTCCGGACCTGCCCATCACGCGGACGCGAGACGGTCCTCCAGACCCCAGGCCTGCCCGTAGCCGCCCTCGGCCTCCGGCTTCCTCATCAGCTCCAGGTAGGGGGTGGCCGGGAACGCCTCCGGCCCGAGCACCCCTGCGCCGGTCCACGTGCCGTTCGCCAGTAGCTCCAGGGCGATCACCGGATTCAGTGCCGTCTGCCAGACGACGCACTGGGCCTCGTACTCGGCCATCGTCCACTCGTTGTCGCTCACGTGGTACAGGTACACCTCGCGCGGCTTGCCGTCGGTTCCGGTACCGGTGACCCACATTCCCGCACACGTTTTGCCGGTCATCCGGGGTCCGATGCTGGCCGGATCGGGGAGGGCTGCGGCAACCACGTCACGCGGGGCGACCTCGACGGGGCCGTTCGCGCTGCGCACGCGGAGCGGGGCCACGGAATCCATCCCGAGCATGTGCAGGGTCTTCAACACGCCGATGAACTCGTCGCCGAGTCCGTACTTGAAGGTGACGCGCTTGGCGTTCAACCAGCGCGGCATGAGCAGCACCTCCTCGTGCTCGACGTTGACGCACTCGACCGGGCCGATGCCCGCGGGAAAGACGAAGGTCTCCGGCTCGGAGAACGGCGGCGTGGTGAACCAGCCCTTCTCCTTCTCCCAGATCACCGGCGGGTTGAGGCACTCCTCGATGGTCGTCCAGATCGAGAACGAGGGGGCGAAGATCTCGTTGCCCGCCTCGTCCCGCACGACCAGGTTGGCCCCGTCGCGCGTGCCCAGCTCGTCGACCTCCGAGAACAGCTCGTCGACGGCGTAGCGCGCGAACACGTCGCTCAGCCCGGGCTCGACACCCATGCCGACGAGCGCGAGCCTGCCTGCCGTCTCCCAGTCGGGCGCCTGCTCGAACTGGTCGTCGCCGAGCTTCACTCCCGTCTCGCTGTACGGGTTCTCGGGATGCGGCTCCGACAGGCTCATCGCCATGTCGAGGTAGTTCGCGTCGGCGGCGAGCGCGCCCGCGAAGATCGTCGGGACGAACTTGGGCTCCACCGCGTTCATCACGTGGGTGGCGCCGTGCTCGCGTGCGACCGCCGTGACGTTGTCCGGGTCGGATGCATCGATCTTGGATGCCACGAACCGGCCGTTCTGTGCCCCGTGCTTCGCTTCGATCCAGGCGATCGTGCGCTCGGCACGTGTCAGGTCGTAGTCGCTCACGACCATCAGTTCGAAGAAGTCGCGACGAGCAGCGATTTTGGCGATGGCGTCGCCGACGCCGCCTGCACCCACGAGGAGGATTCTCATGAGGTCGAACCTATCGGGGCCCGCGCCCGCGTGGGACGCCGGAATCCGTTGCGGATCGGGGCGGAAACCGTCGCGAACGCGCGCTCGCCGCGGCCTGGCGCGCAGCAGTTCGTCTCGGGCGTGCAC
>JALYHS010000374.1 GCA_030776385.1 Actinomycetota bacterium | reverse complement strand
GCTCGGCCCCGAGCCGGCTGACGACGCCGTGGCGGCACATCCGGACAGGGCTGTCAAGGCGAGAGCCAGAGTGAGGAGTGGAATGATCTTGCGCATGGGAAGCCTCCGGTTTCGGCCTCGTTCGTTCAGCCGGATGCCAGTTTTTCGTGAGGCGCGTAACGTCTCGGTAAGTCCGCATCCATCGGCTCGGGCGAGGCCCGCGGGCGTAGCATCATCCCCAACGAAAGGAGCTCAATGATGAGCACCACTGAAGGCACCCTCACCGCACCGCGGGCCACGGAACAGCGCTGGATCGCATTCGGCCCATCGGGCGCGACCGGAACGATCCTCCACACGACGATCGGTTTCGCCGTCCGAATGCTGAATGACGACAGCGCGCGAGGCATTTACCCGACACTCGAGGTCGCGAAGAGCGCGCTGCACGCGGCGATGGCGCCCGGATCGGACTGGCCCGAGTTCCGGGAGCACTGAACCGACTCCTCTCCTTCAGGCGCGCGACGGGCGCCGTCTCTCCACTTTCTTGGACGGGCGGCGCCCGTCGCCATGTCCAGTCGCCGACGCTGGGGCAATCGGATGCCGGGGCCGCTTTCCGGCACGAGCGCGGCCCCCGGCATCCGATGCCACCAGACAAAGGAGAAACTCATGACCGACACGCTCACACTCACCGGCCTCGTCGCCACCACCCCGCGCCACCTTGTCACCGGAGAGGGGCTTTCCATCACCTCCTTCCGTCTCGCCTCGACGCAACGCCGCTACGACCGCGGCGCCCAGAAATGGATCGATGGAGAGACAAACTGGTACACGGTCACGTGCTTCCGTCAACTCGCCGCCAATGTGGTCGGCTCGATCGAGAAGGGGCAGCGGATCGTCGTTTCCGGCCGGCTTCGTGTGCGCGACTGGCAGAGCGGCGACCGTGCGGGCACGACCGTCGAGATCGATGCGGATGCCCTCGGCCATGATCTCGCCTGGGGTACCTCCGTCTACACGCGCTCCGTCTCCGCACCCGCATCGCACGAGGCAGACGCGCCGACCGATCAGGCCGCCGTCCTCGACGAGGACTCGGGCGAGAACACGGGCGAGAGCTCGGGAGGGGAGCTCGACGGCTCCGAGGCGGAGGAGTCCGGCGACTCGGAGTCGGACGAGGCCGGTGAGACGGCCCACGCCCGATCGAAACGGCCGCTGCAGGCAGTTCTCCCGTTCTGAGCGAGCCGTTCTGAGCGAGCGTGGAGCATCCCGCGGGGGCGGGGGTCGCCGTCTTAGAATCGGTGCGACCGATGCCGGAGTCCAGGGCGGGTCGGGGAGGATCAGGATGCGTCTCAGGGGGACTGTTCGGCGCGCGGCCATCCCCGTTGGCGCCGCGGCAATCGTGGTAGTCGCGCTCGCGGGCTGCGTGCCTACCGCCCCGATTCCGACGAAGACCGCCGCCGCGCCGACCAGCAGTGCCAGCGCGACGCCGGAGGCACCGACCATCGATCTGGCTGGAACGGCCGGCCAGAATCAGGCGTACTTCGACGCGGTAAATCAGAAGTTCATCGCGGCGGGCGGCGATCTCGGGGGGCGCCCGTTCATCGACGACCTGGTCAAAGCCGGCTACCCGAAGGTGGCGATGGAGGTGACGCCCGATCGCACCTCGGTGAACCTGGCGGCCGACAACATCCAGTTCTCCATTCGCTTCGGCACCACCTGCTTGATCGGGCAGTACGGCAACATCGGCTACGCGAGCACAATCACGACTGTCCTTGGCACCGGGCGCTGCCTGGTGGGCACCACGCGTCCGATCGACTGGTAGCGGCGTCCGTAGACTGGCTGCATGGCCGAATTCATTTATTCGATGGTGCGCGCCCGCAAAGCGGTCGGCGACAAGCTCATCCTCGACGATGTGACCATGTCGTTCCTGCCGGGCGCGAAGATCGGAATGGTCGGCCCGAACGGTGCAGGCAAATCCACGATCCTCAAGATCATGGCCGGGCTCGACATCCCCAGCAACGGCGAAGCAAAGCTCAGCGCTGGCTACACCGTCGGCATCCTCATGCAGGAGCCCGTGCTCGACGAGACCAAGACGGTGCTCGAGAACGTGCAGGAAGGTGTCGGCCCCATCAAGGCGAAACTGGATCGGTTCAACGAGATCTCGGCCGCAATGGCCGACCCGGACGCCGACTTCGACACGCTGCTCGCCGAGATGGGGGAACTTCAGGGGGACATCGACGCCGCCGACGCCTGGGACCTCGACTCCCAGCTCGAGCAGGCGATGGATGCTCTGCGCACCCCGCCGGGAGACTCGGAGGTCGCCAACCTCTCCGGCGGCGAGAAGCGTCGTGTGGCACTGACCAAGCTGCTCCTGCAGAAGCCGGACCTGTTGCTTCTCGACGAGCCCACCAACCACCTCGACGCCGAAAGCGTTCTCTGGCTCGAGCAGCACCTGAAGCAGTACGCGGGCGCCGTTATCGCCGTCACTCACGATCGGTACTTCCTCGACAACGTCGCCCAGTGGATCGCCGAAGTCGACCGCGGCCACCTCTACCCGTACGAGGGCAACTACTCGACGTACCTCGAGAAGAAGTCGGCACGTCTCGAAGTCCAGGGCAAGAAGGACCAGAAGCTCGCGAAGCGCCTTGCCGATGAGCTCGAGTGGGTGCGCTCCAACGCGAAGGGTCGCCAAGCCAAGTCGAAGGCGCGGCTCGCACGCTACGAGGAGATGGCGACCGAGGCCGATCGCACGCGCAAACTCGACTTCGAGGAGATCCAGATCCCACCGGGACCGCGGCTCGGCTCGATCGTCGTCGAAGCGAAGAAGCTCGCAAAGGGCTTCGACGGCCGCGAACTCATCGAAGGACTCAGTTTCACGCTGCCGCCGAACGGAATCGTCGGCGTCATCGGCCCGAACGGCGTCGGCAAGACCACGCTGATCAAGACCATTGTCGGGCTCGAGCAGATCGACGGCGGTGACCTGAAGGTCGGCGAGACTGTGCAGATCAGCTACGTCGACCAGAACCGTGGCGGCATCGACCCGAACAAGACACTGTGGGAGGTCGTCTCCGACGGGCTTGACATCATCACGGTCGGCAAGGTCGAGATCCCGTCGCGCGCCTACGTCAGTAAGTTCGGCTTCAAGGGGCCCGACCAGCAGAAGAAGGCAGGTGTGCTCTCCGGTGGAGAGCGAAACCGTCTCAACCTGGCGCTGACGCTGAAGCAGGGCGGCAACCTCCTGCTGCTCGACGAGCCCACGAACGACCTCGACGTCGAGACCCTGCAGAGCCTCGAGAATGCGTTGCTCGAGTTCCCCGGCTGTGCGGTGGTCATCACCCACGATCGCTGGTTCCTCGACCGGATCGCGACCCACATCCTGGCCTACGAGGGCACCGCCGAAGATCCGGCCCACTGGTACTGGTTCGAGGGCAATTTCGAGTCCTACGAACAGAACAAGATCGAGCGGCTCGGCGCGGATGCCGCGAAGCCGCACGCCTCCGTCTATCGCAAGCTCACTCGAGACTGACCTGCGGGCGCCGCATGACCCGCCTCCACATCCCGATCCCGCTGCGGTGGGGTGATCTCGACGCCTACGGGCACATCAACAACGTCGAGACGCTCCGGCTCGTGGAGGAGGCGCGCGTCCGTGCGTTCTGGCACGCCACCGGCGATCGTCACGGCGACGAGCTACCGACGGCGGTGCTCGAGTTGAACGCGGAATCCGCCGTCTGGTCGCTTGTGGCCCGCACCGAGATCGAGTACCTGCTGCCGATGCCGTACACGAGCGCTCCGATCGACGTCGAGGTGTGGCTGGGCAGGCTGGGTGGAGCGAGTATCGAGGTCTGCTTCGAGCTGCATTCGCCCCTCGGCGTGACACCGCGACTGCTCTACGCGCGGGCCGCAACGACGATCGTGACGGTGGACGCCGCATCCGGACGTCCCACACGCTTCCCCCGGCACCTCACCGAGGCGTGGGCGCCATACCGCGAAGACCCGATCGCGTTCACGCGCCGCTGAGCCGGTCGTCCACGCCGCCTCCCGTGACAGGCTGCCTCGGGATCCGGATCGTGCCCTCCTGGGCGACGCTGGCGAGCAGCACGCCGTTCCGCGAGTACATGCGACCGAGCGACAGTCCGCGACCTCCGACCGCGTTCGGCGACTCCTGCACGTAGAGCAGCCAGTCGTCGGCGCGACCGAAGCGGTGCCACCACATGGCGTGGTCGAGGCTGGCGACCTTCAATCCGGGGGTGCCCCACGCGATCCCGTGCGCGCGCAGCGAGGACTCCAGGATCGAGTAGTCGCTCGCGTATGCCAGGGCGGCGCGATGCAGGTTCGGGTCGTCGGGCAGGGTGTCGACCGCCCGCATCCAAACGGCCTGATGCGGCACGCGCTCCCCGGCGACCTCGAAGTAGATCGCCGATTCGACGTGGCGGATGTCGAAGGCGCGACGGGTCGACCAGAACTGGGCGACCGGGTGGTCGATGCCCGAGAGCACCTCTGCCGTGCTCGGCAGTGTCTCCGGATCGGGCAGCCCCCGAGGCATCGCGACCTGGTGATCCAGGCCCTCGTCCTCGGTCTGGAACGAGGCGATCATCGAGAGGATCGGCTTGCCGTCCTGGTACGCCTGAGTGCGGCGCGTGGTGAAGGAGCGACCGTCGTGAATGCGGTCGACCGAGAAGGTGATCGCGTGCTCGGCGTCTCCGGGGCGTAGGAAATATCCGTGCATCGAATGCACGGGCCGGTCGGCAGGGACGGTGCGGCTGGCAGCCACCAACGACTGGGCGAGCACCTGCCCGCCGAACACCCTGCCGCCGGGAGTCCACTGGCTGGGTCCGGTGAAGATGTCCTCGTTGGTGCGAGCCCCCGTGTCGGTCAGATCGAGCGCGGCGAGGAGGCCCGTCAGGGGGTCGGGCTCGAGGTCGGTCATGGGGTCGAGTTTAGGAGACCCTGTAGTTTGGGCAGATATGGGCAGCTCCTTCACTCTGGCGGACACCCCCACCCTCGACGACCTGCAGGTCTTCCTCGCCCGCGCTGCGCGCATCGAGGAGGGATCGGTCCGGCTGATCGCGGGGAGCGGGGTGCTTGCGACGTATTCGGCGGTCTTCTACCCGCAGGGTCTCCTCGATGAGAGCCCGACCGTTCTCGGGCTGCGCACGGTGGCCTTGACCGACCCGGAGGAGGTCTTCGACGTCGTGGTCCCGATCCGTTCGCTGCTGACGAGGCTCGAGAACGCTCAGTCGGTGCGGCGCGGTGCCGCGACCGCGGGGAGCCCGGACGCCGAAGGTCCGGTCACCATCACGCTCCCGATGGAGGTCAACACGGTCACCTGGTCGGCCATCTCACCGCCACGTGGCGGCTGGTATCCGATCGCGGCGACGGAGGCGAGCGTGCTCGATCGCGCGGCCCGTGCCGGCATCGAGGAGGTCGCCAAGGCGGTTCCGGATGCCGTGGGCGAGCAGATCCTGCGGCGCGTACGTTCCGAGGTGTGGAGCCGCGGCATCGAGGGGCTCGAGCACGTACCGGCCGGCGCCGCCTTCGCCGCACTCAGTCTGGGTTTTCTGGGTGAGGACGAGGTCCGGATGTTCGAGACAGGACCCTGGACCCGCCTCACCACACTGCGCGGCCACGTCCTCGTGAAACGCAAGGCCTGGACGCTCGCCCGCTGAACGCCGCTCCGAAAAGTCGCACCCGCGCCGCAATTCCGCGACGCGCGTGCGACTTTTCGGCGCCTTCGCGCGTTCGCGCGTGCGGGGCGCGTGCGGGGCCGGAGAGCGTTCGGGTACCGTCAGACCTGCGCCGCGACCGCGCGTCCCGCCGTGCGCCCGGTGAACAGGCACCCGCCGAGGAAGGTTCCCTCGAGCGACCGGTAGCCGTGCACGCCACCGCCGCCGAAACCGGCGATCTCGCCCGCAGCGTACAGGCCGGGGATCGGCGTGCCCGCGGCATTCAGAACCCGCGCATCCAGGTCGGTCTGCAGTCCGCCGAGCGACTTGCGTGTGACGATGTGCAGCTTCACCGCGATGAGCGGCCGGTGCTTCGGATCGAGGAGCTTGTGCGGCTTTGCGACCCGGATGAGCTTGTCACCGCGGTAGTTGCGGGCCCCGCGCAGGGCGGTGACCTGCGCATCCTTGCTGAAGGCGTTATCCAGTTCGCGGTCGCGCGCCTCGATCTCGTGACGGATGTTCGTGGTGTCGAGTTCGACGTCGGGGGAGAGCCTGCGCATCCCGGCGAAGAGTTCGTCGAGCGTGTCGGCCACCACGAAGTCCTCGCCCTGGCTTTTGAACGCCTCGACCGCCGGGGTCGCCCCGTTGCCGAGCCGTTGACGCAGCAAGAGGCCGATGCTCTTGCCCGTCAGGTCGGGGTTCTGCTCACTCCCGCTGAGGGCGAACTCCTTCTCAATGATCGACTGGGTGAGCACGAACCAGCTGTAGTCGGAGCCGGTCGACCGCAGGTGCTCCAGCGTGCCGAGGGTGTCGAAGCCCGGGAACAGGGGGATCGGAAGCCGTGACCCGTGCGCGTCGAACCACAAGCTCGACGGGCCAGGGAGGATTCGGATGCCGTGGTGCGCCCACACCGGCGCGAAGTTGGTGATGCCCTCGGTGTAGTGCCACATGCGGTCGCCGTTGATGGCGTTCGCACCCGCCTTCGTCGAGATCGCGAGCATGCGCCCATCGACATGTGCGGGCACGCCGCTGAGCATGGTGGCGGGCGGGGTGCCGAGCCACTCGGGCCAGGCCGCGCGCACGAGGTCGTGATTGCCGCCGATTCCGCCGCTCGCGACGATCACGGCGCCGGCGCGGATCGCGAAGTCGCCCACCACCTCGCGTGAGGTCGCGACGCCGCGTTCGGCGTCATCCGGAGCCAGAATGCTGCCGGATGCGCCGACGACGGCCTTGCGCGACACGGTCAGCGCGTCGACCTGATGCCGGAACTTGAGCTCGACGAGGCCCGCCTCGACTCCCGCGCGCACCGCTTTCACGAAGGGTGCAAGCACACCGGGGCCGGTGCCCCACGTGACGTG
>JALYHS010000373.1 GCA_030776385.1 Actinomycetota bacterium | reverse complement strand
TGCCGGCTGCTCGGTCCTGCTCCCCCGCGATCAGCATGAACGGCACCTTCTGCTGGGTGTGCGTGCGGATCTTCTTCTGCATCCGGTCGTCGCTGCTGTCCAGCTGAGCCCGCACACCGTCAGCTTTCAGCTGCGCGATGATCTCACCCAGGTAGTCCTCGTACTCCTCGGCGACCGGGATGCCGACAACCTGCACCGGGGACAGCCAGACCGGGAACGCCCCGGCGTAGTGCTCGAGAAGGATCGCGAAGAAGCGCTCGATCGACCCGAGCAGAGCACGGTGGATCATCACGGGCTGCTGCAGCGATCCGTCGTTGGCGGCGTACTTGAGCTCGAACAACTCGGGCTGGTTGAAGTCGAGCTGCACGGTCGAGAGCTGCCAGGTTCGACCGATCGCGTCCCGAGCCTGCACCGAGATCTTCGGGCCGTAGAAGGCGGCACCGCCCGGGTCGGCGACCAGCTCGAGCCCGGATTCCACGGCGACCTGACGCAGTGTCTCGGTTGCCTCCTCCCACAGCTCGTCGCTGCCGACGGATTTCTCGAGGTCGCGGGTCGACAGCTCGAGGTAGAAGTCGGTGAGGCCGTAGCCGCGGAGCGTCTCCAGCACGAAGTCGAGCTGACTCGCGATCTCGCCCTTCACCTGCTCGGGCGTGACGTAGATGTGGGCGTCGTCCTGGGTCAGACCCCGCACCCGGGTGAGGCCGGAGAGCACCCCGCTCTTCTCATAGCGGTAGACGGTACCGAACTCCGCGAGGCGCAACGGCAGCTCGCGGTAGCTGCGTCCCCGCGCACGGAAGATCAGGTTGTGCATCGGGCAGTTCATGGGCTTCAGGTAATAGTCCTGTCCCTGCTTGGTGACGTTGCCCTCGTCGTCCACCTCCTCGTCGAGGTGCATGGGGGGAAACATCCCCTCCTTGTACCAGGTGAGGTGCTGGCTGATCTCGTACAGATGCCCCTTGGTGATGTGAGGAGTGTTGACGAGCTCGTAGTCGTATGCGATGAGCCGCTGTCGCATGTAGTTCTCGATCTCGGCCCGGATGATCCCGCCCTTGGGGTGGAATACCGCGAGACCCGAGCCGATCTCCTCGGGGAAGGAGAACAGGTCGAGCTCGGCACCGAGCTTGCGGTGGTCGCGCCTCGCGGCCTCCTCGAGACGGGACTGGTACGCGCGCAGCTCGTCCTTGGTCGGCCACGCGGTTCCGTAGATCCGCTGCAACTGCTTGTTCTTCTCGGAGCCGCGCCAGTACGCCGCCGCGACGCGCGTCAGGGCGTAGCCGCCGCGGATCGGTTGCGTGCTCGGCAGGTGCGGGCCGCGACACAGGTCTTTCCAGATGACCTCGCCCGATGCCGGGTCGACATTGTCGTACATGGTCAGCTCCGCGCCGCCCACCTCGACGCTCTCCCCCGCCTCGAACTGAGCGGTCCCGGTGGTCGAGCCGGTCGAGACCTGCCCCTTCAACCCGATCAGCTCGAGCTTGTACGGCTCGTCAGCCAACTCGGCGCGCGCGTCGGCCTCGGTGACGACCCGGCGCACGAAGCGCTGGCCGGACTTGATGATGCGCTCCATCTCCTTCTCGATGACCTTGAGGTCATCGAGGGTGAACGGGGTCTCGACGTCGAAGTCGTAGTAGAAGCCGTCGGTGACGGGCGGGCCGATGCCGAGTTTGGCATCCGGATTGATCGCCTGAACGGCCTGCGCCATTACGTGCGCGGCCGAGTGCCGGAGGATGCTGAGCCCATCCGGAGAATCGATCGTCACCGCCTCGACGGTGTCGGACTCCGTGACCGTGCTCGCTTTGTCCTTCAGCTCGCCGTTGACGCGCAGTGCGACGACGGAGCGGTCGGGGAACAGTTCGAAACCGGTCTGGGCGCTCACCCGACCCACTGTACCGGCGCGCCGGAAGCGCGGTCGTCGCGCCTCGGACGGTCAGATCCGAGCCAGCAGCAACGCCGACAGATCGGTCATCGCGGGGATGCCGTTGTCCTCGGGATCCTGGCACTGGAACTCGACGCGCAGCCCGTCCTTGCCGACGTAGAAATCCGTCGTCGCTCCTGCTGCTGGACCCGGATCGTGGATGTAGACGGGCTGTCCGTTGATCGACACCGGCCGAATCCCCGCGATCGCGCCCGTGGTGGAGGCGAAGTCGGCGGCCGTCATCGCGTCGATCGACACGACGACGCCGTCACCGTAGTCGCAGTGCTTCACCGCCCCCGATGCCGAGGCCGTTCCGTGCTTGGGCCCCGAGTCGAAGGAGCTCGTCACCTCGGCATCGCTCAGCAGGGTGCACGGGTCCGGCACAGCGGCGGATGTGGTCGTGGACGTGGACGTGGAGCCGGAG
>JALYHS010000372.1 GCA_030776385.1 Actinomycetota bacterium | reverse complement strand
GTGCGCGGGTCCTCGCCGTGGTGGGTGGCGAGGATGATCGAGCGGTGACGCTCCGGCGCGACGCGCAGGCGGACCAGCAGCTCGGCGGCCCCGTGCTGAAGGCGCAGCTCGACGCGCGGGAACCAGTCGCCCGACCGCGGGATCCGAGCGATCGCGGCATCCCAGAACGATTCGACCTGGAGATCGTCGACCTCGGAGCTCAGGCCACGACGCTCTGCGAGCTCGGCAACGCCGTCGAGGAAGCGCATGCGGTGCAGGCCGAGAGCGAGCACCTGACCCTCGGTCACCAGCCACGAGTCGGCGGCGAGAATGGCCGCGGGGGCGACGTCGCAGTCGTCGCGCTCGGCCAGCACACCGCCCTGCCAGCGGAACGTCGTCGCCTCGCTCATACGCTAAGGCTATGCACCCGACGCTGATGAGGCTCCCGCTCGGAGCCGGATTCGACGCCGCGACGGTCTTCGCCACCCTGTTCGACGGTCAGGACGACGTGTTCTGGCTCGACAGTGGCGCCGACGGGATGAGCTATCTCGGCGCGGGAAGCCCGCTGGCGATCGATGCGGAGACGGTGTGGAGCGTGCTCGGCGAGGTGCCGACAGGGCTTGAGCCGGGCGAGGGGTTTCGTCTCGGCGCCATCGGTTGGTTGGGCTACGAACTGCGGGCGCAGACGACGGGCGCGGCGGTGAGCAGGCGGTCGCGGTATCCGGATGTTGCGTTCCTCGACGTCCAGCGCGCGATCGCGATCGACGGCGCGACCGGCCACGGCGAGGTGCTGGCTCTCGGCGAAGAGTGGACCGGAGAGCTGGGGGAGTGGCGCGACAGGGTTGCACGGCTGTCCGGTGCGGTATCGCCATTGACCTCGCCCGTGCGGGGTGATTTCGACGAGCTCAATCAGCGGGTTACCTGGCACGAGACCGACGAGCAGTACCTCGCGAACATCGCGGCCTGCCAGGCGGCAATCCACGAGGGCGAGGCCTACCAGCTGTGCCTGACGACCGAGGCGTCCGTGGCGGGCGAGTTCGACCCGCTCGAGGTCTACCTTCGGCTGCGGTCATCCAGTCCGACCCATCACGGCGGCATCATCCGAATCGGCGGCGTGAGCCTGTTGAGCGCGTCGCCAGAGCGGTTCCTCGACATCGATCCCGCGGGGACGGTCAGCACGCGTCCGATCAAGGGGACCCGTCCCCGCGCGAGCGAGGCGGCCGCCGACGCGCGCCTCGCCGACGAGCTCCGTGGCAGCGAGAAGGAGCGCGCCGAGAACCTGATGATCGTCGATCTCATGCGCAACGACCTGGCCCGCGTCTGCGAGCTCGGCTCGGTCACCGTGACCCAGCTGCTGGAGGTCGAGAGCTACGCGCACGTGCATCAGCTGGTCAGCACCGTCACCGGGCGGCTCGGGGACGGCCGCTCGCCTGTCGATGCGATCGAGGCCTGCTTTCCTGCGGGATCCATGACGGGAGCCCCGAAACGTCGCGCCACCGAGCTGCTCGACGCCCTCGAGCGGCGGGCGCGCGGCCTCTACGCGGGCGCATTCGGATACGTCGGGCTCGACGGCCGCGTGGATCTCGCGATGAGCATCCGGAGCATCGTTCTGGATGCGGCGGGCGCAACGGTCGGCACCGGTGGCGGGATCACGGCGCTCTCGGTGCCGAGCGAGGAGCTCGCGGAGGCGAAGCTCAAGGCTGCGGCGCTGCTGGCGGCGCTCGGCGTGCGGTGACCCCTCGCCGCACGTGACCCCACAGAGGATCCAGCACGGGAACACCCGGCTTCCCGCGGCGGTTGGGTACTGTGGATGCTTGGTTGTCTGGCCTGATCACTCGGCCGCGGCGGCATCCGGCCCCCATGCACTGAATTGAGAGCTCTGTGACCTTGCAGGACAGCACCGCCCCCCACGCCACCGGGGGTCACCCCGACGCACCGGACGGCACCGTCGACGGACTCGGGTACGACATCGACCGCATTCAGCAGAAGTGGCTCGCGCGCTGGGAGGCGACGACCCCGTTCGCCGTCGACGATGTGGCGAGCAAGAAGCCGCGCAAGTACATCCTGGACATGTTCCCGTACCCCTCCGGCGACCTGCACATGGGTCACGCGGAGGCCTTCGCGTACGGCGACATCGTGGCGCGCTATTGGCGTCAGCAGGGCTTCAACGTGCTGCACCCGATCGGCTGGGACTCGTTCGGGCTGCCCGCCGAGAACGCCGCCATCAAGCGCGGCACGGATCCCCGCGAGTGGACGTACGCGAACATCGCGCAGCAGAAGAGCAGCTTCAAGCTCTACGGCAACAGCTTCGACTGGAGTCGCGAGCTGCACACCAGCGATCCCGAGTACTACAAGTGGAACCAGTGGCTGTTCTTGAAGCTGTACGAGAAGGGCTTGGCGTACCGCAAAGACAGCTGGGTCAACTGGGACCCGGTGGACCAGACCGTGCTCGCCAACGAGCAGGTGCTGCCCGACGGCACGAGCGAGCGCAGTGGCGCCGTCGTCGTCAAGAAGAAGCTGACGCAGTGGTATTTCAAGATCACCGACTACGCCGACCGGCTGCTCGATGACCTGAACCAGCTGGAGGGCTCCTGGCCGTCGAAGGTGCTGGCGATGCAGCGCAACTGGATCGGGCGGTCCATCGGCGCGGATGTCGACTTCGTGATCGAGGGTCACCCCGAGAAGGTGTCCGTTTTCACGACTCGCCCCGACACCCTGTTCGGCGCGACCTTCATGGTCGTGGCGCCCGACTCGGATCTTGCTGCCGAGCTGGCCGCCGGCTCGACGCCGGAGGTGCAGACGGCGTTCGCCGCGTACCTGGAGCAGGTGCAGAAGTCGACCGAGGTCGAGCGTCAGGATGCAGGTCGGGTCAAGACCGGTATCCCCCTGGAGCGCTGGGCGATCAACCCGGTCAACGGCGAGCGGATGCCCGTCTGGACGGCCGACTACGTGCTGGCCGACTACGGCCATGGTGCCGTGATGGCGGTCCCCGCGCACGACCAGCGCGACCTGGACTTCGCCCTCAAGTTCGACCTTCCGGTGCGCGTCGTCGTCGACACGAATGCCGCCACGACCGGGTCGATTCCGGTGATCACCCCCGAGATGCTCGAGGCCGGCGATCTGCCGACGCTCAGCCCTTCCGAGACGGGCGTCGCCCTCACCGGGACGGGCCGGATGATCAACTCGGGTCCGCTCGACGGACTCAGCAAGACGAACGCGATCACGCGCGTCATCGAACTCCTGCAGGCCGCCGGGACCGGTCGCGCCGCGAAAACGTATCGCCTGCGCGACTGGCTGATCTCACGTCAGCGGTACTGGGGAACGCCGATCCCGATCCTGCACGCCGAGGACGGCTCGCTGCATCCGGTGGACGAAAGCGAACTGCCGGTGCGCCTGCCGGACCCGGCCGGATTGGACCTGAAGCCCAAGGGGCAGAGCCCGCTGGGGGCGGCATCCGACTGGGTCAATGTCACGCTGCCGGACGGTTCGCCCGCGCGCCGGGACGCCGACACGATGGACACCTTCGTCGACAGCTCCTGGTACTTCCTGCGCTTCCTCGACCCGAACGACGACACGCGTGCGTTCGACCCGAAGGATGCCGACAAATGGGCCCCCGTCGACCAGTACGTCGGCGGTGTCGAGCACGCGATCCTGCACCTGCTGTATGCGCGCTTCATCACGAAGGTGCTCTTCGACCTGGGCTACCTGAACTTCACCGAGCCGTTCAGCGCGGTGCTGAACCAGGGCATGGTCTTGATGGACGGCTCCAAGATGTCCAAATCGAAGGGCAACCTGGTCGAGTTCGCTTCGGAGCTGACGGCGCATGGTGCCGACGCGCTGCGCCTCACGATGGCGTTCGCCGGCCCGCCCGAGGACGACATCGACTGGGCGGATGTCTCTCCCACCGGTTCCTCTAAGTTCCTGGCCCGCGCGTGGCGCATCTCGGGGGAGGTCACCACCTCGCCCGATGTGGAGTGGAAGGGTGGAGACGCCGCGCTGCGCCGACAGACGCACCGGCTGCTGGCGGATGCTCCGGGACTCCTCGAGGCGTTCAAGTTCAACGTGGTCGTCGCGCGGCTGATGGAGTTGGTGAACACGATCCGTAAGACGATCGACTCCGGCCCCGGCGCTGGCGACCCCGCCGTGCGCGAGGCGATCGAGGTCGTCGCAGTTCTGCTCAGCCTATTCGCTCCATACACGGCCGAGGACATGTGGGAGCGCCTGGGGTATCCGCCGAGTGTCGCATTTGCCGGGCTGCGCAAGCCGGATCCGACGCTTCTCGTCGAAGAATCGGTCACCGCGATCGTGCAGGTCGACGGCAAGGTGCGCGACCGCATCGAGGTCTCGCCGACGATTCACGCGCATGAGCTCGAGAAGCTCGCGCGTTCGTCGGCCGCGGTGGCACGATCGATCGGCGATCGCGAGATCGTCAACGTGATCGTGCGCGCCCCACGGCTCGTCAACATCGCCACGAAGGGGTAGTAGCGGGTCGCTCGACGTGGCGTGGCGTGGCGTGGCGTGGCGTGGCACGGTCGGGCGGTCGCGTGGTTCGGCACGTTCGCAATTCAGGTCGGACGGTTTCGTTGGTCCCGTTCGGCCGGGATTTCGAGAGTTGTTCCTGAGTTAGGAACAGGCGCAAACGCACGGTCGCGGTCGCGCAGCCAGACCCACCCAAGGGGGGCCGCGCAAAGGGTCGTCTCGTCCTTCCCTCCCTCCGAAAGCGGATCGTCTCCACACCTTCCCCGGCGGCGGGATGTCGGCAGCCGATCCCGCCTAGCTTCTTCGCATGAGTGCGGTTCCGAACCCCTCCGAGCGCCGCGCCCGCGTTCGCGTGGGGCTCGGGGCCGCACTCGTGCTCGTCGTCGTCGGGCTCGCGATCGCGGTGTTCGTGACGGCGGTGTCTCCGCACGGTGCTGCCTCGGTCGTGGCGCCGTCTTCGCCGCGCGCGACGCCGGGTTCATCTGCCAGTGGTGCCGCGGGCGGGCCAGAACGGGGAGGCGCCGTCATCTACGTCCACATCATCGGCCAGGTCCAGGTTCCCGGGCTCTACGCCCTGCACGACGGCGACCGGGCGGTGGATATCGTGGCCGCCGCGGGTGGGCTGACCGCGACAGCCGACCCCGCATCCCTCAATCTCGCGCGCTTCCTCAGCGACGGGGAACAGATCGTCGTGCCGGCGGTCGGCGAGGCGCCGCCTGCGCCGGGAGTAGCGGGGGCGGGCGGCACAGCGATCCCTGGCAAGGTCAACATCAACACCGCCGACGAGCCAACCCTCGAGACGTTGCCGAGAGTCGGTCCGGCGATGGCGGCCCGGATTCTCGCCTGGCGCGCCGCGAACGGCAGGTTCACGGCGATCGAGGACCTGATGAGCGTCTCAGGGATCGGTGAGAAGACCTTCGAGGGCCTGAAGGACTTGGTGACGACGTGACGGGCAGGACATCTGCCACGACATCTGCATCGGCGAGGGCGTCCGCGACGGTGACCGCGACCGCGTTGGCCCGGGCGATGATCGCCAGGGCGACCCCTGCGGATCTGCGGCTTCTGCCCGCAGCGATCCTCGCCTGGATCGCTGCGGGGGTCGCGGTCGCGGCTCCCGATTCGTCCTGGAC
>JALYHS010000371.1 GCA_030776385.1 Actinomycetota bacterium | reverse complement strand
GCTTCCGGATGCCGCGGCCGGCGTCGTCGCCAAGGAGCGGGCCGCGCGCATCCTGGCCACCGCCCTCCCCGGCTGAGAATCGCGCCCCTCGACGTTGGTTAGGGTGGAGGGCATGGTTCGCACGGTGCACGTCAGGGCTCCGGGCAAGATCAATGTCTTCCTCAAGGTCGGCGCTCTGCTCGACGACGGATATCACGACGTCGCCATCGCGTACCAGGCCGTGTCGCTGTACGAGGATGTGCGGGTTTCGGAGGCCGACGACTTCCGCGTGAGCATCACCGGCAGCGTCGAACTGAGCCGCGTGCCGACCGACGGAAGCAACATCGCCATCAAGGCTGCGCGGCTGCTCGCGGCGAAGACCGGCTACCGCGGCGGGGCATCCATCGAGATCGCCAAGCACGTTCCCGTGACCGGCGGGATGGGTGGTGGATCGGCGGATGCTGCGGCCACACTGGTCGCCTGCGATGCGCTCTGGGGCACCGAGGTCCCGCGCGATGAGTTGATCGAACTCGCCAGGAAGCTCGGATCGGACGTGCCATTCGCGTTCACCGGAGGCACCGCCATCGGCACGGGTCGCGGCGACGAACTCTCGCCCGCGCTGGCGCAGGGCACCTTCCAGTGGGTGCTCGCGCTCGCCGAATTCGGCCTCTCGACACCCGAGGTCTACCGCGAGCTCGACGCGCACCGCGAACGGCACGCGCAAGACATCTTCCCGGTGGATCCCCGGCCCTCCGTCGACATGGATGTGCTCCAGGCGCTGCGAGCCGGTGATCCGGCGAGGCTCGCCGAGGCGATGCACAACGACCTGCAGGCGCCGGCGCTGCACCTGCAGCCGTCACTCACCGAGGTCATCGAGCTGGGCGAGCAGAACGGCGCGCTGGCCGGGATCGTCTCGGGCTCCGGCCCGACCGTCGCCTTCCTGACCCGGGACGTCGACGCCGCCCTCGAGCTGCAACTCGCGCTCTCCGCGGCTCGGTTGACCGTCGTGCGCGCGACGGGCCCGGTGCACGGCGCCCGAATCGTCGGCGACTAGCGGCCCTGTGCCGGTCGAGTAGCCGCGAAGCGGCCGTGCTGGTCGAGTAGCCGCATAGCGGCGTATCGAGACCCCCCTCAGGCGCGCAGGTGGGCTTCGTTGAACGCGGTCTGCACGGCACCGTAGATCGCGAGCTGCCCGGCCGCCGTCGGGTGCACGTCGTCCGACTGCATCCACTCCGGATGTCCGCTGAGCGGTTGCCCGATGTCGAGGAACGTCCCTCCGACCTTCGTCACCGCATTCTTCACCTGTTTGTCGACATCCGCCAGCTGCGCCGGAACGGCGGTGTCGCCCCAGATGGTGCTGAGGCCGATGATCTGCGCGTTCGGAAGGGCCGCACGCAACTCGGCGAGCTGCGAGTCGGTCTCGGGCATCAGGACGTCGTTGCTCTCGCCGAAGTCGTTGCTGCTTCCTTCGATGATCACGGTGCGCGGATGAAGCGCGACCGTCGTCGCCACCAGATCGGCGAAGGTGCCGGCGCAATCGGAGTCATTTCCGACGGCCAGGAATCCGGCGCCGTCGCAGGCGAGGTTGTCGAGACGCCAGCCGCCCTCGACCGCCATCAGCGCCGGCCAGGCGGCGGTCGCTTTGAGGCCGTGGCCTTTCATGATCGAGTCGCCAATCGCGACGACAGTCGGATCTGCGACAAGGATCGCGGAGGAGGAAGGAGCCGGTGACGCCGACGTGGACGCCGACGCCGCCTGCCTCTGCAACGACATGGGCGCGAGTGCCGCGCAACCGGTCAGCAGCACGGCGACGACCGAGAGGGCGACGAGGGCACCGGGGCGCAGCAGGCTCACCCTCGAAGGCTAAGCCCCTGAATCATGGTTCCGCCTGAGAACCGTAGGCTCGACTCATGGCACACTTGCTCGGCGCGGAGAACATCTCGCTCGAGTACCCGACCAAGATCGTCTTCGAGAACGTCACGGTCGGCATCGATGAGGGCGACAGGATCGGCGTCGTCGGCCGCAACGGCGACGGCAAGACGACGCTTCTCCGGATGCTCGCCGGCCGTCTCCAGCCCGACTCGGGGCGGGTCACCCGCCGCGGCGGCGTCAGAATCGGGATGCTCGATCAGTCCGACGAGCTGGCCACCGGCTTGACCGTGGCCGAGACCGTCGTCGGAGATCGACCCGAGCACGAGTGGGCGGGCGATGTTCGCGTGCGTGACGTCATCGAGGGACTGGTGGGCGACATCCGCTGGGATGCCCTCGTCGACGACCTCAGCGGAGGGCAGCGTCGCCGCGTCGCCCTCGCCGCAGTCCTGACCCACGACTGGGATGTCGTCTTCCTCGACGAGCCGACCAACCACCTCGATGTCGAGGGCGTCGCCTGGCTCGCCCAGCATCTGAAGAAGCGCTGGCCCACCAACTCGGGCGGCCTCGTGGTCGTCACTCACGATCGCTGGTTTCTCGACGAGGTCTCGACGGACACCTGGGAGGTGCATGACGCGATCATCGAGCCCTTCGAGGGTGGGTACGCGGCGTACATCCTTCAGCGGGTCGAACGCGATCGAATGTCCGCCGCCAGTGAGTCGAAGCGTCAGAACCTGATGCGCAAGGAACTGGCCTGGCTGCGCCGAGGGGCTCCGGCCCGGTCGACGAAGCCGAAGTTCCGGATGGATGCCGCTGCCGCCCTGATCGACGACGTGCCGCCCATCCGCGACTCGGTCTCGCTCGCGCGCCTCGCCGTCAACCGGCTCGGCAAAGACGTCGTGGACCTGCTGGATGCCACCGTGACCTACCCCGTGGTGGCGCCGGACGGCGGCATCAGCTCTCGCGAGGTGCTGCATCCGATCGAGTGGCGGATCGCGCCGGGGGAGCGCACCGGCATCCTCGGGGTGAACGGCGCGGGCAAGTCGACGCTGCTGGGGCTCGTCGCCGGCACGGTCGAGCCGACGACCGGGCGTGTGAAGCGAGGCAAGACGGTGAAGCTCGCGATCCTCGACCAGCGGCTCGACGAACTCGCCGACATCGCGAACGACCGGGTCAGCGCCGTCATCGCGCGGGAGAAGACGTCATTCGTGAGCGGCGGCGTCGAGCTCACGCCCGGGCAGTTGCTCGAGCGACTCGGGTTCTCGAGCGCGCAACTCTCGACGCCGGTGAAGGATCTCAGCGGTGGTCAGAAGCGGCGGCTGCAGCTGCTGTTGATCCTGCTGCACGAACCGAACGTGCTGATTCTCGACGAGCCCACCAACGACCTCGACACCGACATGCTCGCCGCCATGGAGGACCTGCTCGACTCCTGGCCGGGCACCCTCCTCGTCGTCTCGCACGATCGGTATCTGCTGGAACGCGTGACGGACCAGCAGTACGCCGTGCTCGATGGGCGGCTGCGGCACCTGCCGGGCGGGGTGGACGAGTACCTGCGCATCAGAGCAACTGGTGCCGGTCGAGTAGGCGGCAACGCCGCCGTATCGAGACCCACGTCATCCGGTTTCGACACGGCCGCACAGCGGCCTGCTCAGC
>JALYHS010000370.1 GCA_030776385.1 Actinomycetota bacterium | reverse complement strand
CCCTCCGGGTGCTCGACCGCGTGCAGCAGGAACGCCGGCACGCACTGAATTGTCAACTCCACGAGGATGCCCAGCGCCCCCAACCCCAGCCGGACGGCCGGAAGCAGCTCGGCGTTCCGAGCCCCGTCGACGTGGAGCACGCTCCCGTCGGCGGTGACAAGCACCGCCCCCGTGATCTGCGCCGCGAGCCCCCGGAAGTTCGCTCCCGTGCCGTGCGTCCCGGTGGAGGTCGCGCCGGCGACGGTCTGCCGATCGATGTCGCCCATGTTCTCGAGGGCCAGACCGAAGGGGGCGAGCAGGGGCGCCAGCTGGTACAGGTTCGTCCCGGCGCCGACGGTGATCCGGCGCAGGCGCTCATCGACGGCGAGCAGTCCGTCGAGTCCGGCCAGGTCGACCAGGATGCCGTCCGTCGCCGCGATCGCCGTGAAGCTGTGGCCGGCGCCGACGGCCTTCACGGTCATTCCACGCTCCCGGGCCGTGCGAACTACGGCGACGACCTGATCGATCGTGGTCGGTCGGGCGATGAGAGCCGGATGCGCGTGTTCGACGCGACCCCAGTTGCTCCAGGCGCGGCCGGGGCTGAAGAGCGGGACCGGAGCAGTGCGCGAACCGCGCGCGGTCGTCACGGTCACAGGAATGCCTTTCCCTCACCACGGTATGTCGGAAGCTCCCCGACCAGTTCGGCGCCCCGCTCACCCGCGCCGTCGCCCATCGACAACAGCGCGAATGCGTTCAGGTGCTCGCTCAGCTCGCCCGCCTTCGTGTGGCGGAGCCAGACCCGGTCTCCCACGCTGAGTCGTGAGGCGGCGGCACCGGTGACCGGAGTCTGCACCTCCCCGGCTGCCTCGCGCGACAGTGTCGTCAAACCCTCGGGCCACACGAGCCGGGGCTGGCGGTCGGGCGCGGTCGGGCCGGAGGCGATCCATCCTCCCCCGAGCAGAGTCGCGACCTCGGCGGTGGGACGACGCACGACGCTCAGGCTGAACGCGGCCGCGGGCGCCGGGGTGAACTGCACATAGCCGTCGAAGAGGTGCGGGCCGAACAGTCCGGAGCCGGCGGCCAGCTCGGTGACGGAGGGGTCGGCGCGGGTGGTCTCGAACGACCCGGTTCCGCCGCCGTTGACGAACTCCAACTCCGCCAACTCGCGCACGGCCGCCACGGCGGCGCCCCGACGGTCTGCCAGCTCGGCGGCGCTGGCGCGCTGCATCCGTCGGATCATCGTCGCGCGACCGGTGCCCTTGTTGGTGACGCCGGCGATCTGGGCCTCATAGCCCATCATCCCAACGAGCCGAAAACCGGGGCGGGTCACGATTGAGGCGGCCAGGCTGCGCGCAGCTTCAGCGGTGTGGATCGGCGAGCGGCGCACTCCGACGTGCCCGAGCAGGGCCGACTCGTATGAGGAGTCCAGCTCGAGGGCGAGGCGAATGGGCGCGGCCCGGCGAGCGGGCGGCACCACTGCATCGATCAGGTCGAGCTGCGCGAGGTCGTCGATCATGAGGGTGACGCGGGACGCGAGCCGGGCATCCGCGGCCAGCTGCGCGATCGCGGCGCGGTCGACGCTCGGGTAGCCCACCACGACGTCGTCGTGCCCGTCGCCGTTTCCGTCGGTGCCGCCCGCCAGCCAGAGCGCCTCGGGCAGCGTGTAGGCGAGGATGCCGTGGTACCCGGGCAGCGCAAGCACCGCATCGAGCACCCCGCGCACGCGCACCGACTTGCTCGCGACCCGGATCGGCATCCCCGCGGCCCGATCCAGCAGGTCGAAGGCATTGGCGGCGAGCGCCTCGACCGACAGCGCGCCGAACGGGGTGTCCACGTCGGCGGTCGCGGCGGTGAGATGCGGCCAGTAGGCGGCCGGATGCTCCCACGGCGCGCTCGTCGGACGGGTCAACGTCAGCGTGGTCGTGGTCATTCGCGTGTCACCGCACCGTCTTGATCGGGAGGATCGCCACGGCGCCCAGCACCGCGGCCACCGCCGAGAGGACGAACAGCCCGGCGAACCCTCCGAGAGCCGCCACGACGAGCGCGCCAAGAAGCGGGGCGGCGGCTTGCGGAACCGCGGTGGCGATGTTCATGATGCCGAGATCCTTGCCGCGGTCGGCCGGATCGGGCAGCACCTGAGTGGCGAGGGCCTGGTCGACGGCGAGGAAACAGCCGTACCCGAGTCCGAGGATCAGCCCGCCCGCAACCGCCGCCGGGAACACCGGGAAGATCGCCAGGATGAGCGCCGCGATCCCCTGCAGTACGGCGCTGACGAGGACGAACGGTTTGCGGCGGCCGAGCCGGTCGCTCAGTCGTCCGGCGACAAGGGAGGAGGCCACCACGCCGACGAGGTATACCGCTACGAGGATCAGGAGCGAGGTGTTCGCGTCGGCCAGCGACATGTGCAGGCCGAACTCGAGGAAGTACAGGAGTAATCCGGTTCCCAGCGCGTTGCCGATATTGACGAGGATGCGGCTGAGAAGGGTCCAGCCGTATTCCGGGTGCTTGCGCTGCGAGATCCACATGCCCTGCACGATGGCTGCGAGGGTGAAAGGCGGACGGTCCGCGCGCGCGAGCTGCGCATCCGGAGCCCGCAGCAGGAACGGCAGCACGAGCACCAGCAGCAGGATCGCGAGGGCCAGATACCCGAAGGCCTGATCGGTGATCACGATGGTGACCAGCACGATGCCGAGGATCGTACCGATCGCCTGGGGCGCGGAGATCCAGCTGGATGCGACGCCTCGTTGCCGCACCGGCACCTGGTCGGAGATCGTCGCGGTGAGGGCCGAGGTGAGCACGCAGAAGCCGATGATCGCCAGCGACCAGCAGATGCCGATCCCGAGCAGCTCGGTCTGCAGCCCGAGGGCGACGAGGGCGGCCGCGAACAGGATGGCGCCGCCGAGAATCCAGGGACGTCGCCGGCCGAATCGCGAGGTCGTGCGGTCGCTGAGCGCCCCGGTCAGCGGAAATGCGATGAGCGCGCACACCCCGGCAATCCCGGAGATGATGCCGAAGGCGACGACAGAGTCCTGCCAGTGCGTGGAATGGATCTTGGCCGCGACCTGCACCGGAAGCACCTGCTGGAAAGGGGCGAGTTGCGCCATCCAGATGCCGAGCCAGGCCGCCGCGAACGCGCCGATCCAGCCGCCGGTGACGAGTTTCGTGGGTTCGGCGAAGGCACTGGGGGTCTCGACGGGCTCGACCAGCGGGGCTTCCGCAGTCATGCGCGGACCTTCTCGTTGGCGAACGAGGCGATGGCGGCGGCGGCGAGTTCGATCGAGCGGGCGGCCGCCGCGTCGTCACGGTCGGCGAGCCACGCGAGCGTCAGACCGTCGGTGAAACTCACCAGTAGGCGGGCGAGGTCGGGCATCGGAACTCTCCATTCGGGGTGGAGCTGTGCGGTCGCGGCGTCGAGAAGCTCGATGGCGAGGGCGTGGTAGCGGGCGTACTGCTCGGCGGGGAGGTCGTCGAGCCCGGGGGTGCGGAGCGCGTACTGGGTCAGCTCGAACATCGCCTGCTCGTGCCCCGGGTCGCGGCGGACGAACTCGAGGTACCCCGTGAGGGCGAGCGTTGCTGCTTCGCGGATGCTGCGCGCCTGCGCCAGCATCGGGGCAACGGTGGCGATCCCCTCCTCCGCGACGACGAGCTCGACGACATCGCGGAGAAGCTCGTCACGCGAGGCGACCGCGTAGTGGAAGCTGGCCAGCGGCATCCCGGCCTCGGCGACGATCGCGCGAGTGGTCGCGGCGGCGAGCCCGTCCCGCGAAATCACGGCCAGCGCAGCGTGCGCGAGCGCGTCACGTCGCTGGGTGGCGGGGATGCGGGACACGGGACTCCTCGGTCGACGCCGACTCGCTCCGGCGGCGCCGAAGTGGGTCAACTGTCCCAGACGGGCGTCTCAGTTGCAAGAGTGGGGGCCGCGCGGGCAGTTTCCGCATTCAACTTCGCGCTTGCGCAAGGTCGAAGTTGAATGCGATTTCTCGGCCCCCGGGCCGCTGACCGCTGCCCGACCGGGATGCGCCAGCCCGACACTCCCCCGCCATGACAGGATCAGCAGATGCAGCGCGCCGCCACCGCCCAGATCGATGTCGAGGCGTCGAGCCCGGCCACCCTGATCCTCTCGGTCGGGGTCGCCGACGCGACGGCGAGCGACAACCTCACCATCACGCAGGGAGGAACGTCGCTGCTTCCTCGGGTCGTCCTCGACCAGCACGGCGCCCGACTGCACGTCGTGGACATCGACGCCGGTCCCGCTCAGGTGCTCTATTCGGTGACCAAGTTCGGCGCGATGCCGGTGGTCGACCAGCCGTCGATCGACGAGATCCGCTACCTGCGACCGAGCCGGTACTGCGAATCCGACACCCTCGGCGCCGTGGCGAGGGTCGAGTTCCAAGGACTCGTCGGCCGCGAGCTGCTCGCCGGCGTGAGCTCCTGGGTCGGGCAGAGCCTCGCGTACGTCCCGGGCTCCAGCCAGCCGACCGACGGCGCTGTCGCGACACTGCTCTCCCGCCGCGGTGTGTGTCGTGACTACGCGCACCTCGTCATTGCCTTCCTCCGCGCGCTGGACGTGCCGGCGAGACTCGTCTCCGTCTACGCTCCGGGGCTCGATCCGATGGACTTCCATGCCGTGGCGGAGGCCTACGTCGACGGCGACTGGTACGTCGTCGACGCCACCACGCTCGCGCCTCGTTCGACGCTCATGCGCATCGCCACTGGTCGCGACGCCTCCGACACCGCATTCCTGTCAACCCGACGCGGCGTCGTCTCGCTCAGGCACCTCGAGGTGTCCGCGGTGTCCGACATCCTGCCCGACGACGATCTGTTCGAGCTGGTCAGACTGGGCTAACGTTCGCCATCGAGCGAGTCAACGTCACTCACCCGCCCGACGACGAAGCTCACCCGGGCTTCGACGCCACGAAGCTGCCCGCCCCGTCCGTGGTCCTCTTCATGCTTCGCCCCGTCACCCGTTCGCACGGATGGCGCCGAGGTCCGGGGCGTGTTCGACAGGTTGAGGTGTCCCTAACGGATCTTGCGGCCGTAGATGCCGATCGCGCCCGCATACGCGATCACCAGGATGCCGATCAGCCAGGCTAATGCGATCCAGATGTCGGCGCCGATCGCCTGCTGGGAGAACAGAGCACGGATGGTGTTCACGATGGATGTCACGGGCTGGTGTTCGGCGAACCATGCGACCGGACCCGGCATCGATGCCGTCGGGACGAACGCGGAGCTGATGAACGGCAGAAAGATCAGCGGGTAACTGAAGGCACTCGCGCCGTCGACGGTCTTCGCGGACAGGCCCGCGATCACGGCGATCCAGGTGAGCGCGACCGTGAACAGGATCAGCACGCCGGCGACGGCGAGCCAGGCCGCGACGGATGCTCCGCTGCGGAACCCCAGCAGGACGGCGACGCCGATGACGATCACCACGGAGACGACGTTGGCGGCCAAGGAGGTGAGCACATGTGCCCAGAGCACGCTTGAGCGCGCGATCGGCATGGACTGGAAACGCTCGAAGATGCCCCCCTGCATGTCCAGGAACAGGCGGTACGCCGTGTACGCGATGCCCGAAGCGATCGTGATGAGCAGGATGCCCGGAAGCATGTAGTCGATGTAGGACTGGCTGGACCCGGTGTGGATCGCACCTCCGAGCACGAAGACGAACAGCAGCATCAAGGCGACGGGGGTGACCGCCGTCGTGATGATCGTGTCGGGGCTGCGGAGGATGTGGCGAAGCGATCGCCCGGTGAGGACGCCGGTGTCGCCGAGAACGTGGGTGGTCATGGGGTTTCCTTTCCGATGTCGCCCACGAGGGCGAGGAAGACGTCCTCGAGAGACGGCCGCTTCTGGATGTACTCGAGCTGCGCGGGCGGGAGCAGCTGCGTGAGTTCGGCGAGCGTCCCGTTCTGGATGATCGTGCCCCGGTGCAGGATCGCGATCCTGTCGGCGAGATGCTCGGCCTCGTCGAGGTACTGAGTCGTGAGCAGCACGGTCGTCCCGGCGTCGGCAAGTTGCTTGATGGTCTGCCACACCTCGATGCGGGCCTGCGGGTCGAGCCCGGTAGTCGGCTCGTCGAGGAAGATGACGGGCGGGTTGCCGATCAGGCTCATCGCGATGTCCAGCCGGCGACGCATGCCGCCGGAGTAGCTCGCCGCCTTCCGCTTACCGGCTTCGGTGAGCGAAAACCGCGCGAGCAGTTCGTCGGCGATCGCGACCGGGTTCTTCAGGTGACGCAGCCGGGCGACCAGCACCAGGTTCTCCCGGCCGCTGAGCACCCCGTCGACCGCCGCGAACTGGCCGGTCAGGCTGATCGACTCGCGCACCTCGTCGCCGCTCGCGACGACGTCGAATCCGTGCACGGTCGCGGTTCCGGCATCCGGCTTCAGCAGCGTCGACAGGATGCGCACCAGGGTCGTCTTTACGGCACCGTTGGAGCCGAGCAGGGCGAAGATGCTGCCCGCCGCCACCTCGAAGTCGACGCCGCGCAGGACCTGCACGTCCTTGAAGGATTTCGTGATCCCCTGGACGCGGATGACCGGGGGCGCCACGGTCGGGGCGGTCATCGGTCCTGCCCCTCGATGGCGCGGTCGATGGACTCGGCCAACCGCGTCCGTTCCTTCCGGATCCAACTGCCCCCCGCGTAGTTGTCGAGAAACGTCTCGGCGAACTGGGACGGGTCGTCGCCGACGAGTGCACGGATCGGCGTGGCGTCGGCGACGCTCTGGTCGAAGAGGTCGGCCAGATCATCGAGCATGGCTATGAGGGCTTTGCCGTCGTCGCTGGGGCCCATATACATCAGGTAGCGCTCGAGCGCCTGGGCGGCCTCCCGATACCCGGTGGGGAGACCCTTCACGCGCGCTCGGTAGTCCCGATAGCGCTTCTTGTCGTCGAGGTCGCCGACAAGCTTTTCGATCCACATATTCATGGTCAATTCCCATTCCCTCGGAGTTGCGCGAGACGGTCTGCAAGAAAAGTCCAGTTCCTCCAGAACTCGTCGAGATCTTTGCGGCCAGCGCCGTTCAACGAGTAGACCTTGCGGGGCGGTCCCTTCTCGGAGGGGAGCTTCTCCACGTCGACCAGCCCACGCTGCTCGATTCTGACCAGAAGCGCATAGATGGTGCCTTCGGCGATATCCGAGAAACCCTGGTCGCGCAATCGTGCCGTGATCTCGTAGCCGTATGCCGGCTCGACGGCGAGGATCGCCAAGACGATTCCCTCGAGTGTGCCTTTCAGCATCTCGGTCATCTGCGGCTTGCCCATGCACCCTCCGGCCTACTACTCGGTGTTGCTGACTACCAGTAGATAGTAACGCCGACTACCAGTAGTTAGCAAGACTGAATAGCGACTGCAGTCAGTCAGTGGGTCTGCACCCGGCAGGCTCAGCGCGCCGAGCGCTCCTGCGCACGATCGGTGACGGGGGTGAAGAAGTTCACGAGGTTGCCATCCGGATCGCGGAACAGCAACGAGCGGTTGCCCCATGGCATGGTCGTCGGCTCATTGACGAATGTTTCCACCTTGTCGGCAAGGGTCGGATCACTGCTCGAGATCGCCAACGTGCCCGAGGCGGTGCGAAGCTCGGCGAACAGCGGATGGATGCGATCCGCCACCACCCCGGTCACCCTCTCGTAGAACGAGACCAGCGCCTCGACGTCGGTGATGATGCGGGTCGCGATCAAGTCCATCTGCGCACGGTAGCGCCGGCGGACGACATCCCGCCTTAGTCGTCGAAAATCGCCACAGCACGGGTCCAACCCGCGGAGGCACCGCGGATCTTCACGGGGAAACAGGCGATCGTGAAGCCATCGGCCGGGAGTTCTTCGAGCTTGTGAAGTTTCTCGAGATGGCAGTAGCCGACGTCGCGTCCTGCCTTGTGTCCCTCCCAGACGATGCTCGGATCTCCGGTCGCCTGGTATCGCTTGTTGGTGTACAGGAAAGGGGCATCCCAACTCCAGGCGTCGGTACCTGTCAGGCGAATCCCTTGCTCGAGCAGCCGCAGTGTGGCGTCGCGGCCCATGCCGCATCCGGATGACACGTAGTCGTCCTGTCCATACTGTGCCCCGGCGCGAGTGTTGATGACGACGATCTCAAGCGGGACGAGCGTGTGGCCGATGCGTGCCAGTTCGGCGTCGACATCTGCCGCCGTGACCACGTACCCGTCGTCGAAGTGTCGGAAGTCGAGTTTCACGGCCGGTTGTAAACACCATTCGAGTGGGATTTCGTCGATGGTCAGCGCTCGCTCGCCGTTGTTCATCGTCGACGCGTAGTGATAGGGCGCATCGAGATGAGTGCCATTGTGCGTCGTCAAGCGCACCCGCTCGATCGCCCAGGCTTCACCATCCGGCAACTCGCTCTGCACCATGCCGGGGAAAAATGAGAGCAGCTCCGGCGCGGAGGCCTGATGGTCGACGTAGGTGATCTCGGGTCGAAACACCTCCGGGTCGGAGACGACGTCGTTCTCCAGATAGATGGAGAGGTCGAGCAGATGTACCACTAGAAGCCCACCCGGTCGGCGCCCTTCAGGCTCAGCATGTCCCGCGCCTCGCTGGGTGACGCGGGCTCGATACCCAGCTCGCGCAGTACCCGGACCATCTTCGTGACCTGTTGCGCATTGGACGTGGCCAAAGACCCGCGTTCGATGAAGAGGCTGTCCTCCAGTCCGACCCGCACGTTGCCGCCCAGGAGCGCCGCCTCGGTGGTGAAGGGGAACTGGTGGCGGCCTGCCGCGAGGACCGACCACCGGTAGTTCTCGGGCCCGAACAAGCGATCCGCGGTCTCCTTCATGAACACGAGATTGGGCAGGTCGGGTCCGATCCCTCCCAGAATGCCGAACACCATCTGGACGAAGAAAGGCGGCTTGACGAGGCCGCGATCGACGAAGTGAGCCAGGTTGTACAGATGGCCGACGTCGTAGCACTCGTGCTCGAACTTGGTGCCGCTGGATCCGAGACTGTCCAGGATGTATGCAATGTCCCGAAAGGTGTTACGGAAGATGAAGTCTTCGGAGTCCATCACATAGGGCTTCTCCCAGGCGAACTTCCAGTCCGAGATCCGCTTTCCCGCCGGGAAGATCGCGAAGTTCATAGATCCCATGTTCAAGGAGGCCAACTCGGGCTGGAAGGCCATCGCCCCGGCGAGGCGTTCAGCGACCGACATCTGCGGGCTCCCGCCCGTGGTGATGTTGATCACGGCATCGCTCGCATCATGGATTTCCGGCAAGAACCTCGAGAAGATCGCCGGATCACTCGTCGGCTCGCCCGTTTCCGGATTCCGGGCGTGCAGATGGATGATCGCGGCTCCCGCCTCAGCCGCGGCGATTGCCTCCGCGGCGATCTGCTCGGGGCTCACCGGGAGGAACTCCGACATGGTCGGAGTGTGCATTGCGCCCGTGATGGCGCAACTGATGATCGCCTTGGGCATCACGTGCTCTCCTCATCGGGCAGTGCGGGGACGGCGCCCGCGGTGACGGGGAGCAGCAGCCACGAGTCGCAGTCGCCGCCGGAGTAGACGGTGGTCCGGCCGCCGAACAGCTCGACCGGGCGATCCGCCGGCTCGTTGTGCTGGTACACCGAGGAGCCCCGCTGTTCGATCCCGTACAGCTTGGGAAGTGGGCTGGGAAGCCCGTTGTCGAAGTCATGCCCTGAGACGGTCAGTTGGAGCCGATATCCAGCCGGAATCACGATCGAGGTCGGCCAGATCTCCACATCGAGCGCGTAGATCTCTCCCGGCTTGAGAGGCTGCAGTTCGTCGTGGCTGTGCACGGGCCGCCACGCCTCGCTCCGACTCGGATCGAGCTTCCGGTGGGAGGCGCGGAGCCACCCCTGTGTGACCGGAGCGTTCGGCTCCACTGCTCCGACGAACAGGACCTCCTTCTCGTCGGGCGAGAAGAGCCGGAGGGTGAGGAACAGATCGGCATCGGAAG
>JALYHS010000369.1 GCA_030776385.1 Actinomycetota bacterium | reverse complement strand
CCGGCGCCCTCGTCACCGCGCTCACCGCGGCAGTTGTCGAGGCAGCTGAGGAATACGCCACCGGCCAAGCCGGCGGGCGGCTCGCAGCGCCGATGCTCGTCGTACTCGACGAGGCCGCCAACGTGTGCCGCTGGAAGAACCTCCCCGACCTGTACTCGCACTACGGCTCACGCGGCATCCCGATCATGTCACTGTTCCAGTCCTGGGCGCAGGGGCAGGTCGTGTTCGGCCGAGAGGGCATGCGCAAGCTGTGGTCCGCGTCCAACGTGAAGCTGTACCTCGGCGGCGTCGCGGAAGCCGAATTCCTTCGCGAGCTCTCCGAGCTCGTGGGCGACTACGACAAGTCGACTGGCTCAGTCAGCTACAACCGCGGCATCCGCTCGACGAACCATCAGCTGCGTCGTGAGCGCATCCTGGACGCCTCCGAGCTGTCTGCGTTGCCGCGCGGCCGCGCGGTCATGTTGTCCTCGGGAACGCCGGCAGCGTTGATCGAGACGGTGCCCTGGATGACGGGCAAGCATGCGGCCGCAGTTCGCGCGTCGATCGCTGCTCACGATCCGTCTGGGACGGTTCTGACGGCCGCGGCACCGTCGACGGCGCTTCCGGTGGCCCCGATTCCGTCTGAGAGCGATCAGGAGCACGGAAAATGACCTCCGACGTCAAGGAATGGGACGAGGAGCCGCCGCAGCGCCCGGCGGCCAAGGCGACGATGCGTCTGCCTCAGCGACCTGGTAGCGGGGACGGTGAATCCCCTGCCGATGCCGCCCCGCCGGCGCCGGATGCTGCACCGGAGCCAATGCTGTTCTTCGGCTCCGTCGACGAGTTCGTGCGCGAGCGCCTGCGCTACACGTACTCCCGCCGGGTAGGCCCGCAAGGGCCGACCCGATGGGCGGCCGACTGGTGGCGCTACCCGGAAGCAATCAGCCGTCTTGATGCTCTCTGGCGGTCCTGGGAAGCGTTGCGCCTCGAGCCGACGTTCGGGATGAGCGTGTGGTGGCGTGACCACGCCGACCATCACATGCGGATGCTCATGTCACCCGAAGGCCCGTTCGCGGAATCCCGCGACGAGAACAAGGGTGGCGATCCGCTGCCGTACACGGCGCCGCCGGCCGGCATGTTCGTCGACGTACGTCTCCTGTCAAATTGAGGCCGACTATTTCGTGCACTCCAACTGCGGAGTTTCTCGCGCGTGGGGGTGAATCGGGTTACCGTTTCACTCAGTCGGCTTAGGGTTCGTTGGTAGCGATTTCCCCGAGGTTCGATCAGTCGTTCGTCACGGATCGGAACCTGATCTCCTGGCTCGTGACGAACGACGCAAATCTTCGAACAAGGTCGTCCGTCCGACCCCGAGGGGCAGGCTGCTGATCGTCAAACGCTCTCGCGCTGGCTGGAACCGCATGAACAGGCTGTAATTCGCGCAGCAGACCGGGGTGCCGGCGCGGACGGTGTCGCGGATCCTTGCCCGCTGGGCATATCTTCGACCTCACCGGGCGTATGCCGCCAGACAATCACGCCGGGTAAGAGGGCTGGGTGATCCGCGTCAGTCTCCCGAGCGCTGCGGTGGCCAGGTCGTTGTGCCGAGTTCGCGGGAGATGTTTCGGGCTGTCTCGCGGAGGTCGTTGAGGACGTTGTCTTCGGGGGGCCATTCGCTTGACGCGATGACCACTGAGACGGCTGCGATGACGGCGCCGCTGCGGTCGACAACGGGGGCGGCGATCGAGGATTCGCCGAGAACAGCTTCATCTTCCTCGGTGGCGATGCCGCGTTCAGCGATTTGGGCGAGGGCGAGGGTGAGTTCGGCGACATCCGTCATCGTGTCGCCGGTGAGGCTGCGCAGTGGTTTCGAGAAGACACGGGCCGCGTAGGCGCTGTCGTATGCCAGCAGCACCTTGCCCATTGCCGAGGCGTGGGCGGGGATCGACAGACCGGTCTCGGGCATCTGCTGGCTGCCGTCGGGCCTGCGGTTGTGGTGGATGATGATGACCTCGTCGAACAGCTCGGCACCGAGTCGCACGGCGAGGCCGGTGCGGCGGGCCAGCTCGCGGGTCCAGCGCATGGCGCGGGCGCGCACGTCCAGCGTGTCGAGGTAGACGTTCGAGAGCTTCAGCAGGGCGGGGCCGAGCATATAACGCTGACCGTTGGGTTCTTTGGCCACGAGGCCGTGCTGCTGCAGCGACTTGACGATGCCGTGCACGGTCGACGGCGGCAGCTCTAGCGCTGCGGCGAGTTCGGTGATGCCCAGGTGCCGCGCACCCTGAAGGGACTGCAACACAGCGGCGGCGCGATCGATCGCCTGGATCATCGTCATTCCCTTCTTGGTCGTCCCATTATGCGGGCTCCGACCGATTCTTCAGATCAGTACTTGACATGGACGCACTGTCGGGACGATATTCGACATTGCCGAATAGCGTTCCGAATAGTTGGTAACCGCGGCATTTGCACCGACCTCGCCCGCATTGCTCAAAGGAGAACAAATGGATGAGAACAGAACGTGGCAAAAACTTGCCTCGGAATTCCTCGGGACCGCGTTTCTGGTCTTCGTCGGCGTGGGGTCGGTCCCTGCCACGTTGATCGTCAACGGCAGCGCGCCCTTCACGATGGCCAGCCTGGGCTTCATCTCGCTGGCTTTCGGCACGATCGTCATCGCGACGGTCTACATCTTCGGATACATTTCCGGCAACCACATCAACCCGGCGGTCACGCTCGGGCTCGCTGTTACGGGCAAGTTCCCGTGGCGGCAGGTGCCCGGCTACCTGATCGCCCAGGTGCTCGGGGCGATCCTTGGATCATTCGCGATCGTCGGCGTGCTCGGCCAGAAAGCCGTGGATGTTGGCCTCGGCGTCGCGTCCTATGGCACCATCCCCGTCTACCAGGCCTTCACCGCCGAGTTCGTGGGCACCTTCATCCTGGTGTTCACCGTCTTCGGCGTGATTCACCGCAAAGCCTCGCCTGGCTTCGCCGGTATTGTGATCGGCCTCGTCGTGTTCGCCGCCATCATTCCCGTCGCACCGGCGACCGGTGCCTCGATCAACCCGGCACGCACCACGGGCCCGATGCTCGTGCTGCAACTGCTCGGCGGTCACCCGCATTGGGAGCAGTGGCCGGTGTACGTTCTCGCCGAGCTCGCCGCGGGGGTTGCGGCCGCGCTGATCTTCGGGGTCATCTCGAAGACCGCCGCCGACCGGACCACCCTCACCGAGGCCCTCACCGAGCCCGCCGCTGCCGAATCGAAGGCCAACTGATGAAGAAACTGATCAACAACCCGGACAACGTCCTCGCCGACGCGCTCGTCGGTGTCGCGGCCGCGCACCCGGAACTGAAGGTGGATGCCGTCAACCGCATCATCTACCGCGCCACGCCGAAGGACAGCGGCAAGGTTGCTCTGATCTCGGGCGGCGGTGCCGGGCACGAGCCGCTGCACGGCGGTTTCGTCGGATTCGGGATGCTCGACGCGGCGTGCAACGGCGAGGTCTTCACCTCGCCGACGCCAGACCAGATGCAGGAAGCGACGAAGGTCGCTGACCGCGGCGCTGGCGTGCTGCACATCGTGAAGAACTACACGGGTGACGTGATGAACTTCGAGATGGCGGCCGAGCTGGCTGGCGCCGAGTCCAGCATCACGGTCGAGACGGTCGTCACCAATGACGACGTTGCCGTGCAGGACTCTACCTGGACCGCGGGGCGCCGCGGCGTGGGCGTCACGGTGCTGCTGGAGAAGATCGTGGGTGCTGCCGCTGAGGAGGGTCGCGACCTCGCGGCCGTCACTGCGCTGGCCCGCAAGGTCAACGAGAGTGGCCGGTCGATGGGGATGGCGCTCACCAGCTGCACGGTCCCGGCGGCGGGAAAGCCGACCTTCGAGATTCCGGACGACATGATGGAGATCGGGGTCGGCATCCACGGCGAGCCCGGTCGGCACCGCGTGCCGCTCGCTCCGGCATCCGAGATCGCGCAGCAACTGGTGGAGCCGATCCTGGCAGACTTCGACGCGAAGGGTCCCGCGATCGTCATGCTCAACGGCATGGGAGGCTCCCCGCTGATCGAGCTGTACCTGATGTACGGCGAGGTCGCGAAGCTGCTTGAGAAGGCGGGCGTCACCGTCGTGCGGAACCTGGTCGGCAACTACATCACCTCGCTCGACATGGCAGGCTGCTCGGTAACCGTCCTCAAGGCCGACGACGAGCTGCTGAAGCTCTGGGATGCGCCGGTGAAGACATCCGGACTGCGATGGGGGATCTGACACCATGACCGACGGCACCGTCCCCCTCTCCCAGCTCGTCGACTGGCTCCGGCGCTTCGCCGAACTCGTCACAGATCAGCGCGCCTACCTGACCGAACTCGACTCGGCCATCGGCGACGCCGACCACGGAGCAAACATGGCCCGCGGCATGACCGCCGTCATGGAGAAGGTGGACGGTGCCGCGGCACCAACCGCCGCCGACGAACTGTTCAAGTCGGTGGGCATGACCCTGGTCACCAGTGTCGGCGGTGCCAGCGGCCCGCTCTACGGCACCTTCTTCCTGCGGATGGGCATGAACGCCGGACCGATCGCCAACTTCAACGGCGCCCAGCTCGGCTCGGCCTTGCGTGCGGGTCTCGAGGGTGTCGTCACTCGCGGCAAAGCAGAACTTGGTGACAAGACCATGTTCGACGCCATGTCGCCAGCTCTCGATGCCTACGACGAAGCGATCGCGGACAACTCTTCGGTTCCGGGTGCGACGTCCGCCGCCTTCTCTGCGGCGGAGATTGGGCGTGACGCCACGATTCCGCTCGTTGTTTTAAATTTAAGTGCGAGCTACCTCGGGGAACGCAGCGCCGGGCTCCTCTTCCCGGGTGTAAATTATACATTTCTCCTCTTCCAGG
>JALYHS010000368.1 GCA_030776385.1 Actinomycetota bacterium | reverse complement strand
GGCGAGAGGATTTGGCCGGCGGCGATGCGCCCGTCGATGATGTCCTGCCCGAGCGTGTCGACGACACGCGAGTGGAGGCTCCCCGACGCCCGCGATCCCGCAATCATGCTCACCCTGTCATTATCCCGGTGGGACCAAGCCCGTCGGGGGTTCCGCTGGACGTATTCTGGTTAGTATGACTAATCTGAGGGATTGGTGCTACGCACGGTGCCCGGACAAGGAGGCCCACCGCGATGCGAATCTCGGTTTTCCCGAAGGGCGAGCTTGACGCGATGGTCGTGGACCGCACCCTCAGCATCTTCCAGTGGATCGAGATGGCCCGTGAGTTGCCGATCGAGGGTCTCGAGCTCTACTCGCGCATGTTCTGGGACGCGTCCGACTCCTTCGTCGATCGTGTCGGGGATGCGCTCGAAAGCGCTGGCTTTCAGATGCCGATGCTGTGCGCCTCGCCTGACTTCACGCATCCGGACGCCGACCAGCGAAAGCGCGAGCTGGACACCGAGATTCAGATGATGCACATCGCGGCACGGCTCGGTGGCCCCGGTGCGAGTTGTCGCGTCCTGTCGGGACAGCGTCACCCCGAGGTGAGCGTCGAGCAGGGTCTGGCTTACGCCGCGGAGGCGATCACCTCGCTCCTCCCCCTGGCTCGCGAACTGCAGATCACGCTGGCGATCGAGAACCACTACAAGGACGGCTTCTGGGAGTACCCGGAGTTCGCGCAGAAGAAGGACGTCTTTCTCGCGTTGGTGGATGCCGTCGACGATCGCGTGAACTTCGGCGTTCAATACGACCCGTCGAACGCGGTCGTCGCCGGCGATGACTCGGCGGATTTTCTCGACCTCGTGATCGATCGTGTCGTGACCATGCAGGCGTCGGACCGCTCTCTAGCTGCTGGGGCTTCGCTCGACGATCTCCGCCAGTCGGATGGAACCCTCGGCTACTCCCCATACCTGCAGCACGGAGTCATCGGACGCGGTCTCAATGACTATCCGAGGATCTTCCGCACGCTCGCGGAGAACGGATACGACGGATGGATCAGCGTGGAGGACGGGGTGAATGGCATGGAGGAGATGCGGCAATCCGTCGACTTCATTCGCGAGGCGCGCGATCTCTACTTCGGTGGCTCGACGGAGGTCCGCGTTCGAAACCAGGATGCGGCTCGAGACGCCAAAGCGAAACGATGATGACGTTCCCGCCTGTCGGGATGAAAGGGCCGCGATGAGAGCGCTCGTGAAGTACGGAGAACGCGATGGCGATGTCGAGGTGCGTGATATCGCGGCACCGCAGGTGGTGCCGGGAACCGTGCTGGTTCGCACGATCGCGGTCGGGGTCTGCGGATCGGATCTTCACATGTGGCGCAACACGCACAGCTGGCCGACGGCCATTCCGGTTGCGCTCGGGCATGAGGCCGCCGGGGTCGTCGAGGCCGTGGGCGACGGGGTCACCGGCTGGTCGGTCGGCGACAGGGTCGTCTGCGAAACGGCGGCATCCATCTGTGGCGTGTGCGCGCTGTGTCGCACCGGACGCTACAACCTCTGTCCGTGGCGCGAGGGGTATGGAGCGACCAGGAACGGATCGTTCAGCGAACTCGTCCTCGCGGAGCCCCGCGTGCTGCACCGGATTCCGGAGGGGGTCAGCTTCGAGCAGGCCGCACTGACGGAACCGTTCGCCGTCGCTTTCAACGGTCTCAACGAGCGCGGGCATGTCGCTGCGGGCGACCTCGTCGTGGTTCAAGGCGTCGGTGCGATCGGAACGCTCTCGGTGCAGGTCGCGCGGCTACGGGGAGCGGGCACGATCGTGGCGCTCGGCACGGATATCGACGCTCACCGCTTGGCGAAGGCGCTCGAGTTCGGCGCAGATCACGCGGTCAACATCTCCACAACCGACCCGCGTGAACTTATCAAGTCGCTCGGCGATGGCTTGGGTGCCGATCTCGTCGTGGATGCGACCGGAGTGAGCATCGCCCTGAAGCAAGCCCTCGATCTGGTGAGGCCGCTCGGCTCGATCGTCAAGATCGGATGGGGTCCGCAGCCGCTCGGGTTCAGCATCGATCCCCTTGTCGCCAAAGCGGTCACGTTGTACGGTTCGTTCTCGCACACGTGGACCACCTGGGAGAGAGTTCTGGCCCTCTTTGCATCGGGACAACTCGATCCCAGCTCGGTGATCGGTGGTGTCTATGCACTCGACGACTGGGAGAGTGCGTTTGATGACATGGAAGCGGGCCGCAACATCAAATCAGTGGTGAGGATGGGCTCATGATCACGCACAGCATCGCCGTCATCGCGGGAGATGGGATCGGGCGAGAGGTCGTCCCGGCCGCGATGGAGTGCCTGAATCTGGTCGGTTCCCTGAACGACGTCAGGTTCGACTTCGTCGAGTTCGACTGGAGTTCGGACTACTACCACGCGCACGGTCGCATGATGCCGGTGGATGCACTCGAGCAGATGGCACGGCACGACGCGATCTTTCTGGGGGCCGTCGGCACACCCGAGATCCCTGATACAGAGACGCTCTGGGGCATGCTCATCCCGATTCGACGCTACTTCGAGCAGTACATCAATCTTCGACCGGTGAAGACCCTCGTCGGTGCGGTCTCCCCGCTGACCACAACTCGTCCCATCGACATGGTCATCGTTCGTGAGAACAACGAAGGCGAGTACTCGGAGGTCGGGGGACGAAGCTATCGAGGGCTCCCGCAGGAAGCCGCCGTCCAGGAATCGATCTTCACGCGATTCGGTGTGGAGCGCGCCGCTCGGTTCGCGTTCGAGTTGGCGAGTCGTCGCCGATGCAGCGTGACGTCGGCGACGAAGAGCAACGGCATCGTGCACACCATGCCGTTTTGGGACGAGATCGTCGCCGAGACCAGCGCTCAGTACCCCTCTGTCCAACTCACCAGCGTGTTGATCGATGCGCTGGCGGCCAGCATGGTCCTTCGGCCGTGGAGTTTCGACGTCATCGTGGCGTCCAACCTCTTCGGAGACATCCTCTCCGACCTCGGCTCGGCACTCACCGGGTCGATCGGCGTCGCTCCGAGTGCCAACCTGAACCCCGAGCGGAAGCATCCATCGATGTTCGAGCCCGTGCACGGCTCTGCGCCGGATATCGCGGGACAGGGGATCGCGAATCCGATCGGTCAGATCTGGGCAGGAGCCATGATGCTCGAGCACCTCGGGCATCATGAGGCAGCCGCTCAGCTCACCTCCGCGTTCGAATCCGTGCTCGCGCATGGCAAGAGCACGAGGGATCTCGGCGGCTCATTGTCTACTCGGGAGTTCACCCTCGCGGTGTGCGAGGCCATTCCGCACTACACAGGCGCGACGAAGGGATAGAGACATGCCGGATTTCACCGGACGGGTCGTGGCGATCACGGGCGCAGGCGGCGGGATCGGGGCTGAAATTGCTCGCGAAGTGGTCGCGGCCGGAGGGCGGGTCGCCGCCCTCGACTTGGGCGGTGCGAGCCTCGATGCCCTCGAGCTCGACACCGACCACGGCGCGGTGGCGTTTGCATGCGATGTCACCGATGAGGCGCAGGTCATCGCCGTACTGGATGCCGCCGTTGCGCAGCTGGGCAAGATCGATGGACTGGTCAACGCGGCGGGGGTGGTCGTGACGGCGGCGTTCCTCGAGTTCACCTACGAGCAGTGGGAACGCGTGTTCCGCGTGAACATGTGGGGGAGTTACGTCACGATCAAGCACGCGGTCCCGCACATCCGTCGGGCCGGCGGCGGAAGCATCGTCAACTTCTCCTCGAGCGGTGGCAAGGTGTCGAACCCGTTCACTGCGCCGTATGCGGCGAGCAAGGCGGCGATCATCAGCCTGACGCGGAGCGCCGCGCTCGAGCTCGCCCCCGAGATCAGGATCAACTCGGTCGTCCCCGGCATCATCGACACCGCGATGTGGAAGCAACTCGATCGTGCATTCGAGGCGATGGATTCCCCGATCAGCATGAAGTCCCGCGCTGCCGTGACCCCTCTCGGCCGACCGGGAACACCGAACGACGTGGCGGCGGCGGTCCTGTTCCTCCTCAGTGATGAGGCTCGATATATCACCGGCGAAGACATGAATGTCTCCGGCGGTCAAGTGATGTTCTAACAACACGAAAGGCACTGACTATGGCTGACTCACTTCCCACCTCGGCCCTCGGAACCACCGGCATGGACATCTCGCGCGTGGGCTTCGGCTCCTGGGCGATCGGTGGCGGCGACTGGGTTTCCTCGTGGGGACCGCAAGATGACGATGAATCGGTTGCGGC
>JALYHS010000367.1 GCA_030776385.1 Actinomycetota bacterium | reverse complement strand
CGGACTTCCCGACCGGCGCGCAGATCCTGGGCGTGAAGGGCATCCAGGACGCCTATCGCACCGGCCGGGGATCGATCACGATGCGCGCGGTCGTCAGCGTCGAAGAACTGCAGGGCCGCGTCTGCCTCGTCGTCACCGAGCTGCCCTACCAGGTCAATCCCGATAACCTCGCGATCAAGATCGCCGACCTCGTCAAGGAGGGCAAGCTCGCGGGCATCGCCGACATCCGCGACGAGACCTCTGGTCGTACCGGGCAGCGCCTGGTCATCGTGCTCAAGCGCGACGCCGTCGCGAAGGTCGTGCTGAACAACCTGTACAAGCACACCCAGCTGCAGGACAGCTTCGGCGTGAACATGCTGGCGATCGTCGACGGCGTGCCGCGCACGCTGCCGATCGACGGGTTCATCTCCCGCTGGATCGACCACCAGATCGAGGTGATCGTCCGGCGCACCGCGTTCCGCCTTGCGAAGGCGGAGGCCGACGCGCATATCCAGCGCGGCTACGTGAAGGCGCTCGACGCGCTCGACGAGGTCATCGCGCTGATCCGTCGCTCACCCGACGTGGACCAGGCGCGCCAGGGCCTCATCGCGCTGCTCGAGATCGACCTCGAACAGGCAGACGCTATCCTCGCGCTGCAGCTGCGCCGACTCGCGGCGCTCGAGCGCCAGAAGATCCAGGATCGCCTGGCCGAACTCGAGATCGAGATCGCCGGCTACGAGGCCATCCTCGCCAGCCCCGAGCAGCAACGGGGCATCGTCGTCACCGAGCTGGGCGAGATCGTCGCCAAGTTCGGAGACGACCGGCGCACCGAGATCATGTACGGCTTCGGCGGCGACATGAGCGTTGAAGATCTGATTCCCGAGGAGGAGATGGTCGTCACCATCACCCGCGGCGGCTACGTCAAGCGCACCCGCAGCGACAACTACCGCAGCCAGCACCGCGGCGGTCGCGGGGTCAAGGGCGCCCAGTTGCGAGCGGATGACGTCGTCGAGCACTTCTTCGTCACGACGACCCACCATTGGCTGCTGTTCTTCACGAACACCGGTCGGGTCTATCGGGCGAAGGCGTACGAGCTGCAGGAGGCCGGACGCGACGCGAAGGGACAGCACGTCGCCAATCTCCTCGCCCTGCAGCCTGGCGAGGAGATCGCTCAGGTGCTCGACATCCGGGACTACGAGGCCGCAACCTATCTGGTGCTCGCCACCCGCGGCGGACTCGTCAAGAAGACTGCGCTCAGCGAGTACGACACCAACCGCACCGGCGGAATTATCGCGATCAACCTGCGCGAGGGCGACGAACTCGTTTCGGCGATGCTCGTCGAGAACGACAGCGAAGTCCTCCTGGTCTCCCGCCGCGGCATGTCCATCCGCTTCGAGGCGAACGACGAAACGATGCGCCCCATGGGTCGCTCGACAGCCGGCGTGATCGGGATGCATTTCCGCGACGCCGATCAGCTGCTGTCGGCATCCGTCGTCGCGGACGCGGGCTCGGTGTTCGTCGTCACCGAGGGAGGCTTCGCGAAGCGCACGTCGGTCGACCAGTACAGACCCCAGGGACGGGGCGGTTTGGGCATCAAAGTGGCCAAGCTGAACGACGAACGGGGCGACCTCGCGGGTGCCCTGATCGTCGAGGATGACGACGAGGTCCTCGTGGTTCTTGCCAGCGGCAAGGTGGTAAGGTCTGCCGTGGCCGAGGTCCCAGCCAAGGGACGCGACACCATGGGCGTGGTTTTCGCCCGGTTCGACGACGATGACAAGATCATCGCGCTCGCCAAGAACAGTGAACGGAATTTGGACGCCGCCGACAGCGACACCGCTGCACTAGAAGACGCCGCGGGCGATGCCCCCACTGAGGCTTCAGCCGAAGCCGAGGTCGAGGCACCCGACGGAGAGGGATACACCGAATGAGCAGCGTCGCCGAAAAGCTTCAGCGCAAGGATTCACGAAGCAGTTCATCGAAACAGGTTCGTCTGAAGCTCGTCTACGTCGACTTCTGGTCCGTCGTCAAGTTGTCGTTCCTGATCTGGCTGTGCCTGGGCATCGTGCTGGTAGTCGCCACCATCCTGATCTGGGTCGTGCTCTACTCGACGGGGGTGTTCGGCAAGCTCGACACCGCGTTCCAGGACATTCTGAGCGATCCGAACTTCAGGATCGCGAGCTCGTTCGGGCTCGGTCAGGTCGGACTGTTCGCTCTGGTCATCGCCATCCTGAACGTCGTCGTCGGCACGGTGCTCGCCGCGATCTCGTCGCTGCTCTACAACCTCAGTGTGCGGTTCACCGGCGGACTGCTCGTCGGATTCCAGAACAGCTGAGCCGGCGCTCCTGCTCGGCACTGATTTTTGCGCCGTCGCGGGGTGGGGTACTGTAAGCAAGGCCGTTTTGCCTGGTCTCTCGTTGAGACACGGCACTGCGGGGGTATAGCTCAGGCGGTTAGAGCGCTTCGCTGATAACGAAGAGGTCCCAGGTTCAAGTCCTGGTACCCCCACAAGAAGTCCCCACAGGGGACTTCTTGTCTTTGAGGGGCCTTAGCTCAATTGGTAGAGCGCCTGCTTTGCAAGCAGGAGGTCAGGGGTTCGATTCCCCTAGGCTCCACTCACTACTCAGGTCGACTCCGCGAGCGCTCCCGGAAGTCGCACCCGCTTCGCGGAGTGGCGGCGCGGGTGCGACAAAACGGAGCGGGCGCGTATCGCTCGACGATCCGGGTGACTAGCCTGGCGACATGCCCCCCGCCGCTGAGGATTCCTACCGTGATGCTCTGAGCCGTGCCGAGGGGCACGTGCTCGACTGGCTGGGTTCCGTCAACGAGCGACACGTCGGACCCACCGCGACGGTCGAGGAGCTGACGGATGCGTTCGGCGGGCCCCTGCAGGACGGACCGACCGATCCGGGCGCCGTCATCGATGAGCTCGCTCGAACGGCGGAACCGGGCCTGATGGCGATGCCGTCCGGCAGATTCTTCGGCTGGGTGATCGGCGGCACCCTTCCGGCCGCGCTCGGCGCCGACTGGATGGTCAGTGCGTGGGACCAGAACGCGGCGATGCGACTCGCGACTCCGGCCACCGCGGCCGCGGAGGAGGTTGCCGGGCAGTGGCTGCTCGAGCTGCTGCACCTGCCCGCGACATCCGCGGTCGGGTTCACGACGGGAGGCACGACGGCCAACTTCGTGGGCCTCGCCGCAGGCAGGCAGTTCGTGCTCGGGCAGGCGGGCTGGGATCTCGAGGCCGACGGGATGAGCGGATCCCCGAAGATCACGGTGCTGGTCGGCGAGGAGCGCCACACCTCGGTCGACATGGCGATGCGGTACCTCGGCCTCGGCCACGGGCAGATTGTTGCCGCCGACGACCAGGGCCGCATCCTGCCGGACGCTCTCGCCGAGGCGCTGGCGGAGGTCGAGGGTCCGGTGATCGTCGCGCTGCAGGCCGGCAACCTGCACTCCGGCGCGTTCGATCCGATGCGGGAGTGCATCGAACTCTCCCACGCGAGTGGAGCCTGGGTGCACGTCGACGGCGCCTTCGGGCTGTGGGCGGCGGTCAGTGAGCGGTGGGCGGACGCCACCGACGGGCTGGAGCTCGCCGACTCATGGGCGACGGATGCCCACAAGACTCTCAACGTTCCGTACGACTGCGGAGTCGCGATCGTGACGCGAGCGGACGTGCTCGAGAGGGTGTTCGGCGCCCGCCCGGCCTACCTGATCCAGGCGGATGACGGCCCGAGCGATCCGTTCGCCCGCGTTCCCGAGTTCTCGCGTCGCGCACGCGGGGTTCCGGTCTGGGCGGCCCTCCGGCAGCTCGGCCGCTGGGGAACCATCGAGCTTGTCGAGCGTCTCGCCGCCAACGCGCGCGCTCTCGCCGCGGGAATCGGCGCCCTCCCCGGTGCCGAGGTGCTCAACGACGTGGTGTTCACGCAGGTGTCGTTGGCGTTCGGCTCCGACGAGCGCACCCGCGCCGTCACGCGGCAGCTCATGGCCGAGGGGGCGGTGTGGATGTCCGGCTCGAAGTGGCGCGGGCGTGACATCCTGCGCATCTCGGTCAGCAACTGGTCGACCGACGAGTCCGACGTGGCGGAGGCGATCGCGGCGGTGGCACGGGCGGTGGCCTTCGTGGATGAGGCCGTGAATGAGGCTGCAGCTGCGGCCGTCAGCGCCTGACGACCAGCTCGAGACGCACGACGGACGCGCGGATCGCGCGCGCGGCATGGCGGGTCAGGAACAGGCCCCCGACGTAGCCGGCGACCAGTAGTGGGTCGAGTTCGGCGGGGCCAAGACGCGGCCCGAACGCGCAGATCGCGACAAGAGCTGCCAGCGCGCCGACGATCGGCCACTCGCGGGCGGCGATCCAGCTGATCCGTTCGGCCGCGGTCAGTGTGGGAACGACGGTAATCCGCACGATCTCGGCGCCGTGTCGGGGGATCATCCCAGTCAGGGTCACGGGATCAGCATGCTCCCGCCAGCCCAGGCACGACGCCATCCTGACGGAATCCTGACAGCTGCGGGCCGAATCCTTGCGCCGTTCGATGACAGAGTGGACCCGTGACCCTCAAGAGTTGGCTGTTGCAGGGCCTCCGCAGCGAATCCGGAGCTCATGAGGGCTCCTATGCCGAGGCGCCCGTCAAGAAGAGCGCGTGGTGGCGGGTCATGACCCTCACGGGCGTGGACTACTTCAGTTCGCTCGGCTACCAGCCGGCCATCGCAGCCGTTGCGGCAGGGTTGCTCTCGCCGCTGGCGACCATCGTGCTCGTGCTTCTCACAGTGTTCGGCGCACTGCCGGTCTATCGTCGGGTGGCGCGGGAGAGCTTCAAGGGTGAGGGCTCGATCGCGATGCTCGAGCGGCTGCTGCCGTGGTGGGGCGGCAAGCTGTTCGTTTTGGTGCTCCTCGGCTTCGCCGCGACGGACTTCATGATCACCATCACACTGTCGGCAGCGGATGCCGCGGCGCACGCCATTGAGAATCCGCTCGTTCCGAGCTGGCTGCACGGCACCAACATCACCGTCACGCTGGTCCTGGTCGCGCTGCTCGCGATCGTCTTCCTGCGCGGATTCCGCGAGGCCATCAACATCTCTTTCGTGCTGGTCGTCGTCTATCTGGCGCTCAACCTGGTCGTGGTCGCGGTCGCGCTGGGGCACGTCGCCGGCAACGCGGTGGTCATCACCGACTGGTGGGCGGCACTCAATCAGCAGCACGGCAATATCTTCGTGATGATCGGGATCGCGCTGATCGTCTTCCCGAAGCTCGCGCTCGGCCTGTCGGGATTCGAGACCGGTGTCGCGGTCATGCCGCTGGTGAAGGGCGACACCTCGGACACCCCGCAGAAGCCGCTCGGCCGAATCCGGGGAACGCGTCACCTGCTGACCACGGCGGCCCTGATTATGAGCGGATTCCTGATCACCTCCAGCCTGACCACGACTCTGCTGATCCCGCAGAAGGAGTTCGCGGCCGGCGGACACGCGAACGGTCGCGCCCTCGCCTACCTCGCGCACGAGTACCTGGGCCCGGTATTCGGCACGGCGTACGACATCAGCACTATCGCGATTCTGTGGTTCGCCGGGGCGTCGGCGATGGCCGGCCTGCTCAACCTGGTGCCGCGCTTCCTCCCGCGCTACGGGATGGTGCCGCAGTGGGCGGCGGCGGTGCGCCCTCTCGTCCTTGTATTCACGACCATCGCGGTGATCATCACGCTGGTCTTCCGGGCGAATGTGGACGCCCAGGGCGGCGCGTATGCGACCGGCGTGCTGGTGCTCATCACCTCGGCCTCGGTCGCGGTGTTCCTGTCGGCGCTGCACAAGAAGCAACGGGTGGCGACGATCGGGTTCGCCGTGGTGTCACTGGTGTTCGCGTACACGACCGTCGTCAACGTGATCGAGCGGCCGGATGGTGTGCGCATCGCCGCGCTGTTCATCCTCGGCATCCTGCTGGTCTCCATCGTGTCGCGCATCCAGCGATCGTTCCAGCTCCGGGCGCTTTCGGTGACCCTGGATGCCGAGGCTCTCGATTTTGTGAACGGCGACGCCGAGGAGACCGGGGGCGTTCGCATTCTCGCCAACGAGCCGGACGACGGCTCGGAGGAGGAGTATCGCCAGAAGGCCGCGGAGGAACGACGCGACTCCGGCATCCCGATGCGCGCTGCGGTCATCTTCCTCGAGGTGCATCGCGCGGACTCCTCGGACTTCGAGGAGGAGTTGCTGGTGCAGGGTGTCGTCCGCCACGGCTACCGAGTTCTTCTGGTGCGCAGCGGAAATATTCCGAACACGATCGCGGCGGTGCTGCTGAAGATCCGCGAGGTGACCGGCGTCGTGCCGGATGTCTACTTCGAGTGGACCGAGGGCAGCCCGATCTCGAACATGTTCCGATTCCTGGTGACGGGGACCGGGGAGGTCGCGCCGGTCACCCGCGAGGTGTTACGGCGTGCGGAACACGACCCGAAGCGGCGACCCGACGTGCATGTGAGCTGATCCGGCAGCCCTACTCGGCAACGGCCGCGGTGTCCTCGCCCGGGTCGCCCAGGTCTTCGATCCACAGGTCGTCGTCGGCGCGGAGCGTCTGCCAGGCGGCGTAGAGCACCCCGATCGCGGCGATCGCACCGAGGCTGATCAGGATGTACTTGCCGGGCCCGGACTTCTTGGGCGGCTCGACGATGTGCACCTTGCGACCCACGGAGGTCGCGGCGGAGCTGGCGGCGGAGCTGGCGTGCTTGAGCACCGAACGGACGTGCGGGTCCTTCGCCACATCGACCATCGCGAGGGCGGAGCCGATCGCACTGGAGATGGCGGGGAGCACGTCGTCCGAGAACCGTTCTCCCGCGCGCGACGCGGCGCTCCGGCCGGACGCGGCGACGGATGCCACAGCGGGCCGGACACGGCTGTCGTAGGTGTCCCGAGCGCGCGGCCCTACCTCTTCGCGGGCGTAGTTGGCGGCCTGACGGCGGGCGTCCTTGAGCACGGCACTCGCGTGCTCGAGAGCCTCGCGCTGCTCATCCCACAGTTCTTCGGCTGAGCGCTTCAGCTTCTTCAGTTCCTTCTGACGCTTGCGTGACAATGCCATGTCGACCTCCGTCGGGGTGTGTCCTCAGAACATGCCCATCCTGCCATGCAGGCAGGCGGTCGGCGATGGATTCCCCTGGACGGTGGCTGGGAGCAGGGGCCCCCTACAACGGCCAGGAGGCGTCGGGGATCGGAAGATCGGGTCGGCCGGCGCGGAAGTTAGTCGATCAGCTGGGGGTAGCCGAGCATGAGCCGATTCGCCGAGAAGGAACGTCCGTGCTCCAGATGAGCCACCAGACCGCCGTAGTTGTTGCTCGTCAGCGGGGTCAGCCGGGAAATCTGGCTCAGCGGAATCTGCCGCGGCGCGCCCCGCCACGGGAACACCCAGATCGACTCGGGCGTGATCTCGAGATGCGCACGTGCAAGCCCCAGCGCGAGCCTCAGAAAGAGGATCCCCACAATCACGATGACCAGTCCGGGGAAGAATGCGCCCTGGGAGGACGCCGGGGCGACGATGGCGAGCACGACACACACGATTCCGACCGCGATGAGGAGGATGCCGCATCCCCGAAGCATCATGCCCTGCCAGCGCCGGGCGGACACGATGAAGGACACCTCCGGACGGGTCGCGTTACGCGCCGACACGCGTGAGCCGCGGCGCACGCGACTCGCGACGAACCCCGTGATGCCGACGGCGACCACGAAGGTGAACACCAGGCTGATGACGATCGTGGTGAGCTGGCTCATGCGTGTGACCTCTCCGCGGTCCGGCAAGCTCCGGTCAATGCGCGCATGACAGAATAACCCCATGGCTCTTCACACCGCGGTCGCGACCCTCCACACCAACCACGGCGACATCCGTGTCAACCTCTTCGGCAACCACGCCCCGATCACCGTCGAGAACTTCGTCGGCCTGGCGACCGGTTCGAAGGAGTGGACGGACCCGAAGACGGGTCAGAAGACCACGACGCCGCTGTACGACGGGGTGATCTTCCACCGCATCATCAAGGACTTCATGCTTCAGGGTGGCGACCCGCTCGGCCGCGGCACCGGCGGTCCCGGCTACAACTTCAAGGACGAGATCCACCCTGAGCTGACCTTCGCGCAGCCGTACCTGTTCGCCATGGCGAACGCCGGCCCCGGCACCAACGGCTCGCAGTTCTTCATCACCACGGTGCCGACTCCCTGGCTGCAGGCCAAGCACACCATCTTCGGGGAGGTCGCCGACGACGACTCGAAGCGCGTCGTCGACGAGATCGAGGCCGTCCCGACGGATCGCGGCGACGTGCCGCTCGAGCCGGTCGTGATCTCGAGCATCGACGTCACCGAGGTCTAGGTGACTCCCGCCGCGGAGACCGAGGGCGACCCCTCGGTCTGCTACCGGCATCCGGATCGCACCAGCTGGACCCTCTGCGCTCGCTGCGGGCGCACCATCTGCCCCGAGTGTCAGATTCTGACGCCCTCGGGCGTCCGCTGCCCCGAGTGCGTGCGTGAGCTCGGCGGATCGGTGCAGTGGACTCCGGTCGGCAGCGCGGCGAAGGCGAGCGCGGTCAAGGCCGCGAAGGCGAAGCGTGAGCGCGAGGCCGAGCAGCGGGCGGCGCGACGTCCGCGATGGCAGCGCGTGATTCTCGACTTCGTGAAGCCGGGGACGACGATCCCGATCACGACCTGGACGATCGCGGTGGTGACGATCGCGCTCTGGATCCTGGGATTCTTCACCGGAAATCTGCCTCAAATCCTGCTGTCAGCCACCGTGGCGCATCCGGAGTGGATCTGGACATACGCGACCGCCGCGTTCGTCTACCCCGCGGTAGCTTCGCCGCTTGTGATCGCCGTGTTCGTGATCAACATCGTCTTCCTGCTGCTCATCGCCCCCGGGATGGAGCGATCGATGTCCCGCGGCAGGTTCCTCAGCCTGTTCTTCGCCGGCACGGCCACGGCATCCGTGCTCACGGTCCTGGTCGGCGGCGGGTACTCCGGCCTGTTCGCGGGCCTCTTCGCCCTCTTCGGCGCCTACCTGATCTCGGTGTGGTCGTCGCCGGCCATCCGCAATCAGCTGCTGGTCAGCCTGGCCATCAACGTGCTGATCGCCATCCTCTTCGGGAGCTTTTTCGCCGTGCTCGGCGGTCTCGCGGGTGGCGTGGCGGCCGGCCTGCTGTTCCGGCGGGCCGAGTCGAGGCCGAGATCGAGCGCGGCGACGCCCTACCTGCTCCTGTTCGGTGGGATCGCCGCGCTGGTGGTTCTCGCGATCGTCCGCGGAGTCGCCACGGGGGCGCTGTGAGCGTCCCGGCCCCACAGGCGGAGATCGACTCCGAGTTCTGCTACCGGCATCCGAATCGGCAGAGCTTCATCCACTGCCAGCGCTGCGGTCGCACCATCTGCCCGGAATGTCAGACGCAGGCTGCGGTCGGCGTGCAGTGCCCGGAGTGCGTGCGGGAGGGCCGGGCGGAGGTGCGCGCCAGTCAGGGCGGATACCTGGGCCGGTTGATTCCGCGCGGTAACGCCCCGGTGGTCACCTATGCGCTGATGGGTCTCTGCGCAGTGATCTACCTTGGCCAGGTGTTCAGCGGTGGAGCGCTCACGACCGCGTGGGTGCTCGATCCCACCCGGATCGCGACCGAACCGTGGCGGTTGATCACGTCCGCCTTTCTGCACGCCAACCCGCTCCATCTCCTGTTCAACCTCTACGCGCTCTTCATCTTCGGCCCGGTGCTCGAGCGGTTCCTCGGCCGCGTCCGCTATCTGGCGC
>JALYHS010000366.1 GCA_030776385.1 Actinomycetota bacterium | reverse complement strand
GCTGATGACTGTGCTGAGGTTCGCCAGCGGCACCGGCCGAATGTCCGTCGGATGCCGGCACCCAGGTGGCAACGGGCGCAACGGGCGCAGCAGCTGGCGGCGTGGTGGCGCCCCGCTCCCCGCGCCGGGCGATCTCCGACGCGGCCTCGCGGTAGGACAGCGACCCAGGGGAGTTCCCGTCGTAGCTGATGACGCTCTGTCCGTAGCTCGGCGCCTCCGAGATCCTCACCGACCGGGGAATGAGCGCTTTCAGCGTCTCCTGCGGGAAGTGCTCGCGCACCTCGTGGACCACCTGGTTGGCCAGGTTGGTGCGCGAGTCGTACATCGTCAGAAGGATGGTGGAGACCGCGAGATCCGGATTCAGGTGCCGCTCGATGAGCTTGATGTTGTTGAGCAGCTGGCTGAGCCCCTCGAGCGCGTAGTACTCGCACTGGATCGGGATCAGCACCTCGCGTGCGGCGACGAAGGCGTTGATCGTGAGAAGACCGAGCGACGGCGGGCAATCGATGAATACGTAGTGGAACGGCTCAGGGGCGTCGCGCAGAAACTCGGTGAGCGAACCGCGGAGGCGTTGCTCACGCGCCACCAACGAGACGAGTTCGATCTCGGCGCCGGCGAGGTGGATGGTGGCGGGGATGCACGCGAGCCCGGTGAACTCCGGGCTGGTCTGCACGACATCTGCCATGGGGACGTCATTGATCAGGACGTCATAAACACTGAGGGTCTCGGCGCGGTGCTCGACGCCCAGAGCGGTGGAGGCGTTGCCCTGGGGATCCAAGTCGATGACGAGCACGCGGGCTCCGGCCTTGGCGAGGGCCGCGGCCAAGTTCACCGTGGTGGTCGTCTTGCCGACACCGCCCTTCTGGTTGGCGACGGTGAAGATGCGGGTGCGCTCGGGCAGCGGGAGGCGCTCCTCCGCAAGGGCGACACGGCGGCGGGCCAGATCGGCGATCTCACGCGCAAGCGGCGTCTCGTCGTATCGGTTCTCGATGCTCACTGGAGCGGAATCCCTCTCGGATGTTTCACGTGAAACATCGATGATCTGACGTGCGGGGGCGGGACTGAAGGTCAGTCCACTGTAGCCCGAAAGACGCGAGTGACCTCCGGCACGATCCCCTCGCCCAACACGATCACCTCGACGTCTCGCAGTCGCGCCGAGCGGATCTGCTTCGCCGCCGCGGCGACCTCGGTGTCCACCCGCGCGCCCTTCATGAAGATCAGCTCACCGCCCCTTTTCACCAGGGGAGCGGTGATCGGAATGAGCTTCGTGAGTGCCGACACGGCTCGAGCGGTCACCTGGTCGAGCCGTTCCACAAGCGCGGCGTCCTCGGCCCGCGCACGTTCGACGGTGACGTTCGTCATCCCCAACCGTTCCGACTCGGCGCGCAGCCATTCGACGCGGCGCTCCATCGGCTCCACGAGCACAAGAGACACATCCGGACGAGCGATCGCCAGCACGAGCCCGGGCAGACCGGCGCCGCTGCCAATGTCACCGACGAGTCCCGGCCGCAGTAACGGCGCGAGCAGGGCGCAGTTCAGGATGTGACGCGACCAGAGCCGTTCGGCCTCCAGGGGCCCGATCAGGCCGAGTTCTTCGCCCCGGGTGCCGAGTTCTCGGGCGAAGTCGCGGGCAACGTCGATCCGATCGCCGAAGAGGGCCGCGGCGACGGCCGGTTCGTCTTCAATCATGTTTCACGTGAAACATTTCCGCTCTCGTGAACCGCCGCCCGACGCGGGCGTCCGCGGCATCAGCCCTTGGTGATGACCGTATGGCGATCGCGGCCTTCGCCCTCGGACTCCGAGGTAAAGCCACGCTCGGCCACGATGTCGTGGACGATCTTGCGCTCATAGCTTGACATCGGGGGGAGTGACGCCGACGCGGCACCCTCTTCGAGACGGGCAACGGCGCGGTCGACCAGTGTCGCGAGTTCCGAGGCCCGCTGATCGCGCGATCCGCCGATGTCCAGGATCAGCCGTGAGAACCTGCCCGTCTTGTTCTGCACCGCTAAGCGGGCGAGCTCTTGAAGGGCCGCCACCGTGTCCGGCTTCGACAGCAGGCGCAGGTTCGTTCCCTCTGTCGCGGTCACCGACACGTAAGCACGGCCCGACTTGGCGTCGATGTCGATGTCCCCGTCGAGATCCGTGATGTCGAGGAGTTCCTCGATGTAGTCGGCGGCAATGTCACCCTCGTCGACCAGGTCCTGCGCGCTGAGAGTCTCCCCGTCCACGATGGCGACGACGCCATCGAGCGCC
>JALYHS010000365.1 GCA_030776385.1 Actinomycetota bacterium | reverse complement strand
GCTCTGGGACGTGCTCGGGTCCCACTACCGCCCGCACGAGGACGTCGTCGGCACGGGGTTCTCGGTCTGGGCCCCGCACGCAAAGGCGGCCCGGGTGGTCGGCGACTTCAACGACTGGAACGGCGTGCAGCACGCGATGCGCCGCCTCGACGACAACGGCGTGTGGGAGCTCTTTGTCCCCGCGCTCCAACCCGGCAGCACATACAAGTTCGAGCTGCTCACCCCCGCGGGCGTCTGGGTCCAGCGCGCCGACCCGATGGCCCGCTACACCGAGGTTCCGCCGAAGACGGCCTCGGTCGTCGGCCAGACGCTCTACGAGTGGGCAGACGGCGACTGGATGGCGCAGCGCGCGCAGACCGACCCGCACAACTCCCCGATGAGCGTGTACGAGATCCACATCGGCTCGTGGCGTCCGGGACTCAGCTATCGCGAACTCGCCGACCAGCTCATCGATTATCTTGCCGAGTTGGCGTACACGCATGTCGAGTTCCTGCCGGTGGCGGAGCATCCGTTCGGCGGCTCATGGGGCTACCAGGTCACCGGATACTACGCGCCGACCAGCCGCTACGGGCATCCTGACGACTTCCGCTACCTCGTCGACCGCCTGCATCAGGCAGGCATCGGGGTGATCGTGGACTGGGTGCCCGCCCACTTCCCGAAAGATGAGTGGGCGCTGGCCAACTTCGACGGCCAGGCCCTCTACGAGCACTCGGACCCGCGCCTCGGCGAGCAGCCGGACTGGGGCACGCTGGTCTTCAACTTCGGTGACTCCCAGGTGCGCAACTTCCTGGTGGCCAATGCGAGCTACTGGCTCGAGGTGTTCCACATCGACGGGCTGCGAGTGGATGCCGTGGCATCCATGCTCTATCTCGACTATTCACGCAAAGAGGGCGAGTGGGTGCCGAACAAGTACGGCGGCCGCGAGAACCTGGAGGCCATTTCGTTCCTGCAGGAGACGAATGCGACCGCGTACAAGCGCAGCCCCGGCGTCATCATGATCGCGGAGGAATCGACCTCGTGGGGCGGGGTGACGCATCCGACCTCGGAGCGCGGGCTTGGCTTCGGCGTGAAATGGAACATGGGCTGGATGCACGACTCGCTCCAGTACATGCACCAGAACCCGATGTGGCGCGCCGACCACCACAACGACATCACGTTCAGCTTCCTGTACGCGTTCAGCGAGAACTTCCTGCTGCCGATCAGTCACGACGAGGTCGTGCACGGCAAAGGATCCCTGCTCGCGAAGATGCCCGGCGACCAGTGGCAGAAGCTCGCGAACGTGCGGGTATACCTGTCGTTCATGTGGGCGCATCCCGGCAAGCAGCTGCTCTTCATGGGCAGCGAGTTCGGCCAGCCGTCCGAGTGGAGCGAGCAGCGCGGACTCGACTGGTGGATCCTCGATCAGCCCGCGCATCAGGGGCTGCAGCGCCTCGTCGGGCAGCTGAACCGCGTGTACACCGCGCAACCCGCGCTGTGGGAGCAGGACAACACCGCTGCCGGATTCGGCTGGCTCGCCAACGATCCGGGCCGCAACGTGGTCGGATTCGTGCGCTGGTCGGCGTCGGGTGACGCGATCGCGTGTCTGGTGAACTTCGGCGGAAACCCGGTCGGCGACTTCAAGGTCGGGCTGCCGTTCGCGGGCCGCTGGGACGAGATCCTCAACTCCGACGCCGGCGAGTTCGGCGGATCGGGTGTCGGCAACTACGGCGGCGTGGATGCGGTGGCCGAGCCATGGGGCGATCAGCCGGCTTCCACGGTGCTCACGCTGCCCCCGCTTGCCGCGGTGTGGCTGAAGGGCGTGCGCTAAGCGCTAGTGCCAGCCGCGAGGGGCAGCGCGGAGCCGTGACTCGGCTCCCCGACTCGGCTCCGCGACTCGGCTCAGTACGGCTTCGCGCCGAGATCACTCGGTCGACCGCGCCATTTCGGTGCAACGGTGGTATTTCGGCGTGGCGTCTGGCTGGATGGCGGGTGGCGGAGTGGCGGAGTGGCGGAGTGGCGGAGTGGAGGAGTGGCTCAGTACAGCAGGCTCGTGAGCCGGCGACGAGCGGCCAGCACCCGCGGGTCCTCCGGACCGGCGATCTCGAAATACTCGAGCAGGCGGGCGCGCACGGCATCCTTCGCGGGCTGAGTCAGGGACGGGAAGAGCTCGAGCAAACGGTCGAAGGCGTCGTCCAAGTGTCCGCCGCTGACGTCCAAATCAGCCACGGCGAGAGCCGCATCGGAGTTGGCCGGGGCCGCGGCGACCGCCGCCCGGATCGCTCCGGCGTCGGCTCCGTCGAGGCGCAGCAGCAGGGAGGCCTGGGCGAGGCCCGCGACGGCGAGAGCGTCCCGGGGGTTCTGCGCGATTGCGAGCTTGTACTCCGCGACGGCTCCGGCATAGTCACCGTCGGCGATCGCGTCATACGCCTCCTGGTGGTGCGGCGGCAACGGCTCCTCAACGGGTTCGGCGGGCGCTGCGGCGGCGTCGGCTGCGGCATCCGGATCGACCGGAACCGTGCCGGTAACGCCATTCTGCGCGGCGAGGGCCAGGAGTTCGTCGAAGACCTGGCGTATCTCGACGTCCGACGGGATGCCGAGGAAGAGGTTCACCGGGCGGCCACCCACGATCGCGGCGACGGCCGGCACCTCCCGGATCTGGAAGGCCTGCGCGAGTTGCGGGTTGGCTGTGCCGTCGACCGTCGCGAGCACGAGCTTGCCGCCGTAGGACGCGACAATACGAGCGAGGGCCGGCTCAATCCCGGGTGCGTAGAACTCGACGACGACCGGCACGCGCGTCGACAGGTCGATGACGCTCTCGAAGTTCGCGTCATCAGCCGGGAACACCAACCCGGAGGT
>JALYHS010000364.1 GCA_030776385.1 Actinomycetota bacterium | reverse complement strand
GGTAGCGGGCGGCGAGTTCCGTGAGCTCGAAGCGCTCGAGCCACGGGAGCGCCGCGGCCCGCGCCGACGCTCGACGCTCGCCGCGCATCCGGAGACCGTATGCCAGGTTGTCTTCGGCGGTCAGGTGCGGGAACAACAGGAAGTCTTGGAAGACCACCCCGATCCGGCGCGCTTCGGCAGGCAGCCCCGCCAGTTCACGATCGCCCAACCGGATGCTGCCGCTCACGATCGGCACGTGTCCCGCGAGCGCCTGCAGGATGGTGCTCTTGCCTGCGCCGTTGGGCCCCACGAGCGCCAGCGGACCTCCGGCGGTGGCCGACAGCACGGCTGAGATCGGAAAATCGGCACGTTCGACTTCCAGGGAGGCTCGAAGGGTCGGAATCTCCGCTGTTGGCCGCGGGCCTTCGCCCGCACGCAGCGCGCTCACCCGCGCACCCCCGGCAGCCAGCGGTCGCGCAGCCCGAGCAGCACCGCGACCGACACCACCAGCAGCACGAGCGCGAGCGCGATCGACTGATTGAGGTCGGTCTGAGACGCGAGGTAGCTGGCGATGGGCAGGGTGCGCGTGATGCCCGGGTAGCTCCCCGCGAAGGTGATGGTGGCGCCGAACTCACCGAGGGCCCTGGCGAAGCAGAGCACGGCACCCGCGGCGATCCCGGGCGCGACGAGCGGGATCGTGATGGTCCGGAACACCTGGAACGGCGTGGCCCCGAGTGAGGCGGCCGCGAGTTCGACACGACGGTCGGCTCCGCGCAGGGCGCCCTCCACGGCGAACACCAGGAAGGGCATGGCGACGAAGGTCTGCGCGATCACGACAGCGCCGGTGGTGAACGGGATCGTCATCCCGATCCCGGCGAGGTACGTGCCGAGGATCCCGTTGCGGCCGAGCAGCAGAAGCAGCGCCAGACCGCCCACCACCGGCGGAAGCACGAGAGGGATGGTGACGGCGGCCCGGAGCAGGCGTCGCGGTACGACCGCCCACGCCACCGAACGCGCGAGCACGACCGCGAGTGGAATGCCGAGCACGAGGCAGCAGAAGGTCGAAATCGTCCCGGTCAGTACCGAGAGCCCGAGCGCCTGCAGCGTCTCGGGCGCGACGAGCAGCGCGGGAAGCTGCGACCAGGGGGCGGAGAGCAGGATGCCGAGGAGCGGAAGCACGAGCAGCGCGAGGGCGAGCCCCGCGATCACCCAGATGATGACCGCGGGGCGACGCCGACGCGAAGGTGTCACGGCGTCCCGAACCCGGCCTTCTTCAGCACCGCGAGCCCGGTCGTCGAGAGGATGAACTGCTCGAAGGCCTTCGCGGCTGCTTTGTTCGTCGACCCCTTCAAGACCGCGATCGGGTACTTGTTGATGACGTTGGCGGCATCCGCGACCGGGATCTGCGTGACCTTGCTGCCCGCGGTCCGGGCGTCGGTGACGTAGACGAGGCCGGCATCCACCTCGTTGAGTTCCACCTTGGTGAGTACCGCCTTGACGTCGGTCTCGAGCGTGACCGGTTTCACCGTGAGCTTCTCGGCGGCCAGCAGCGTGACGGCGGCGGACCCGCACGGCACGGTCTTGTCGCACAGCGCGACCTTGACCTCTGGGTTCGCGATGTCGGCGATCGTCTTCACGCCGGCCGGATTCGTCGGCGGGACGACCAGCGTCAACACGTTCGTCGCGTACAGGATCGGGGTCTCGTCGGTCAGGGCGGCGTCCGTGACGGTCTTCATGGTCGCCTCATTGGCGGAGGCGAAGATGTCAGCGGGCGCACCCTGGGTGATCTGGGTGGCGAGCGCTGAGCTGCCGCCGAAGTTCTGAGTGATGGTGACGTTCGGGTGCAGCTTCTCGAACTGCGCGGCGAGATCGTCGTACACCTCGGTGAGGGATGCCGCGGCCAGAACGGTCACGGTTCCCTTCAGGCTGTCCGAGGTGGTCGTCGGGGTGGGCGCGCCGCCGGCTCCGGAGGCCGAGCAGCCGGTGAGGAGCAGCGCAGCGGCGACAACGGCGACGACGAGGGCGGGACGGATGCGCATGAGTCAGCCCTCCTGAGGTGGTTCGGACAGGTGGTGATCGGGCCGCTCGACGACGACGACCGTGGCCTTGACACTCGCGACGGCGAGCATCCCCGGCGCGAGTTCGAGTTCATCCGCGGCTTCGCGACTCATCAACGAGACCACGCGGAACGGACCGGCTTGCAACTCGACCTGGGCCATCACGGTGTCTTTCGTGACGGCGGTGACGATGCCGGTGAACCGGTTCCGCGCGGAGGCGCGCGTCAGCGGAAAGGCGGTCGACATCGGCGACTCGGCCGCGACATCCTTCATCAGCGGCACCAGGTCGGCGCCGTCGACGACCTGACGACCGCTCGCGGCCTTGCGGATGGCGAGCCGACCCGCATCACCCCAACGACGGACGGTGTCATCGCTGACGCCGAGCAGCGCCGCGGCCTCGCTGATTCGAAACTCGGTCATTCGATGCCCCACTTCCGCATTTGCGCAACCATCTGATCAGATTAGCCGCACTTGCGGTGCGGTTAGGAAGAGCGCAAATACTCGAAAACCATGGCATGCAGCAGCGCGATACCGCCTTCGACGTCCGCCGCCTCCGGCTGCGCCAGCCATTGCGCCTCGAGGCCCTCGGTGGCCGCGAGCACGAGCGCCGCGACCACAGCAGGATCGGCGCGCCGCGCCAGCTCACCACGCTCGAACGAGACCTGGAACGCATCTGTGAGGGCGGCACGGAGACGGTCGTACCGGCTTGTCAACCACTGATGGGCCGGATGCTCGTCCCCCGAAGCCTCCGCGCTCAACGCGTGGGCGAGCGCGACCAGCTCACGTTGGGCGAGGATCGCGCTGATCGTCGAGCGCGCGGTGCCGAGCATCCGGGCTGCCGACTCCTCCCCCGGCTCCGGCATGTTGCCGAGCTCCTGGTCGCGCTCGTCGAGCAGCGCCAGGAGCAGTGCTTG
>JALYHS010000363.1 GCA_030776385.1 Actinomycetota bacterium | reverse complement strand
GTCGAGTAGTCCGCCGTGCACACTCGCATCCTCCAGCGAGATTGCGAGTCCGAGTCCTGTGCCGCCGGTTGTGCGCTGCCTCGACGGGTCAGCACGCCAGAAGCGGTCGAACACTCGGGCCATGTCGATGGCAGTCATGCCGATCCCGTGATCCCGAACGGCGATCGCCACAGCATCCGCGTCGCTGTCGACGTAGACGTCGATCGGCAGCCCCTCGCCGTGGTCGATCGCGTTGCCGAGCAGATTCTGCAGGATGCGGCGGATGCGGCGGGCATCCACGTCGGCCTCGAAGTACCCACCCGGCGCGATCAGCCGGATCTCGGTGCCCTTCTCGTCGGCGAGAGGCGCGACGGCGGAGATCGCGTCCTCGACGAGCCGGACCAGGTTGGTGGGATCGGTCTCCAGCTGCACCGCGCCCGCGTCGTAGCGGCTCATCTCGAGCAGGTCGGCGAGCAGGATCTCGAAGCGCTCGGTCTGCGCGTGCAGCAGTTCGGCGGTGCGGGCGGTCGCGGGTGGGAAGCTCGTGCGCTGGTCGTAGAGCACGTCACCGGCGAGTCGGATCGTGGTGAGTGGGGTCCGGAGTTCGTGGGAGACATCCGAGACGAAACGCTGCTGCAAACGCGAGAGATCGGCCAACTGGCGGATCTGTCTCTGCATCGAGTCCGCCATCCGATTGAACGAGCGCGCGAGTGTCGCCAGCTCGTCGTCGCCGCGCTCGCGCAGACGCTCCTCGAGGTGGCCCGCCGCGAGCTTCTCGCTGGTCTCGGCGGCCAATCGCACCGGCCCGACAATCAGCCGGACGATCAGGAACGCGACCGCGCCGATCAGGAGCACGAGCGCGAGACCGCCGAGGATGAGTGTGCGCTGGACGAAGTCGAGCGTCTGCTGGACGTCGCTCAGGTTGTAGACGAGGTAGAGCTGGTACTGCCCCGCGTTCGGTACATCCAGAAGCGAGCCGACCACGATGCCCGGGTCGGTGCCCGCCGAGTCCGCCGCGCCGCGCGGGAGGGCGATCGACTGCCAGGAGAGCTGGCTGACACCGCCCTGCTGTACGGCTTTCGTGAGCGCAGGGCTGAGCGGCAGCTTCTCGAAGCCCTCGCTCGCCCGGTTCTCCATCTGCGACGGACCGCTCTGGCCCGGGGAACGCAGGATCGCGATCAAAGGTGTTGACGACACGATGCCCTTGATCGCGCTCGTCGCGTTGTCCTCGACGGTCTCGAGGTCGACGTCCTCGTTCAGTTCCTGCGCCTGCGAGAACACCCGTTGGGCACCCGTCGTGGCGTTGCTCGCCTCCGAGGTAATCGACTTCAGCCGCTGGTCGAAGAGGTTCGAACTCACGCTCGACGAGATGTACGCCCCGATGACGGTGATCGCGATCGCCGAAAGCACGACAGTGATCGCGACGGTGCGGATGCGCAGCGAGCCACGCCAGAGCCGCGCCAGGCGACGCAGCCAGTCCCGCCAGTCGACGCGCACCATGAACGAAACCTATGTGATGGCGCCTGCACGGTAGCCGACACCGCGGACGGTTGTCACGATCCGCGGATTGTCGGGATCGTGCTCGACTTTCGCGCGCAGCCGCTGCACGTGCACGTTGACCAGCCGGGTGTCGGCCTTGTAGTGGTAGCCCCAGACCTGCTCGAGCAGCATCTCCCGGGTGAAGACCTGCTGCGGCTTGGCCGCGAGCGCCAGCAACAGCTCGAACTCGAGCGGGGTCAGGTTGATGCGACCCTCGCCGCGGCGAACCTCATGGCCCGCGACGTCGATAACGAGGTCTCCGATTCCGATCGCGTCGCTGGAGGTGGGGAGCGTCGGTCGCAGGCGGGTCCGGATTCGCGCCACCAGCTCCTTGGGATTGAAGGGCTTGACCACGTAGTCGTCCGCGCCGCTTTCGAGGCCGCGCACGACATCCGACGCGTCACCCTTGGCGGTGAGCATGATGATCGGCACGCCGCTCTCCGCGCGGATGTGGGCGCAGACCTCGATGCCGTCCATGCCGGGCAGCATCAGGTCGAGAAGCACCAGGTCGGCCTTGCCCGCCCGAAACAGATCGAGCGCCGCCTGACCGTCGCCGGCGAACTGCGGCTCGAAACCCTCGGCGCGCAGCACGATGCCGATCATCTCGGCGATGGCTGGGTCGTCGTCGACCACCAGGATTCGCGCGTTCATCGTCCTCGTCAGTCCCAGCGGAGCCCCGCGGGATCGGGGCGCCGGTGCGTCGGCACATGCTTTCGCACCAGAGTAGTCGAGTGTGGAAACATAACTGAGAGTTGCCCGGAACAGTGAGGACGGCCGTGACCGACGACCAGCAGTGGCAGGCGCCGGATTCCGCGGTACCCCCGCCCGCATCCGCGCCGCCAGGAGCGGCTGCGACGCCGCCGCCCGTGCCCACGACTCCGCCGCCCGTGCCCCCGGAGGCGCAGTAC
>JALYHS010000362.1 GCA_030776385.1 Actinomycetota bacterium | reverse complement strand
ATCAGTGCGGCGCGCGCCTTCACCGGGAACAGGCGCACGATCCAGTGCCAGATTCCGCGTCCATCGATGAGTAGGAACAGAGTGGAGAAGAGCACGATCAGCACGCCCGCGAGCACGTGCCCTGCCGTGCTTCCGACGGAGAGGGCTCCGCTGAGCAACCCCGACGAGTCCTTCTGGATCCCCGCGACGATCTGATCGACGTAGGCGGTGATGTCGGCCTTGCTGAGCCCGAACGTGGTTCGCAGGAAGTCCTGGAGGTCGGCGTACCGCGAGACGGTCTGCGCCTGGAGCTGCGGGAAGCCCCGAGCGACGAAGAGTACGACCAGGTACAGCAGCCCGGCGATGATCACGAGCAGGCCGACCTCGCTGACCGCAACCGCCGCCCATTTGGGCCACCCGTGACGGCGCTGCAACCACTGCGAGAACGGGACGAGCAGCGCTGCGAGCAGGAGCGCGATCATGAACGGGATCGCGATGTCCCTCAGCTGGATGAACACCCACCCGAACACGGCGAGCACGCCGACCACCGCCAGAATGCGCCAGGACCAGGCGCCCGCGATGCGGATACCCGGAGTCAGCGACATCGATCCGGCAGCGGCATCCGGAGTCACCGGAGCTTTTTTGTCGTCACGGGAGCGGAGGGCCACGCCGCAAGTCTAGGTGGCCTTGTCGATCGAGCCTGTTGAGATCAGTCGGAGCGAAACCGGTTTCGACCGGCTCAACCAGCGGGTTTCGACCGGCTCAATCAGCGGGTTTTGACCACCGGGTCACTCTCGCGGCGACGCCAGCACCCGCCTGCCTTTGAGCCGCAGGTTCACGGTGTCGCCGGGCTGCAGGGCGTCGGCGACATCGTGCTGGAACGAGACCACGAATCCGTCGTCCAATCGGGCCTGAGTGCGACGCAGCGACCCGAGAAAGCTCGAGGTAACGACGGTCGCCTGCATCCCCTTCGGATCGATCACGATGTCTTCGGGGCGCACGAATGCGGTCACCGGGCCGTCGGGCATCGGCGCGTTGATCAGCTCGAGGCGCTTGCCGAGCACGGTCACCAGACCGCCGTCGAGGTCCGCCGGGATCTGGTTGCTGAGGCCGATGAAGTTCGCCACGAAGGCTGACACCGGCGAGGTGTAGAGCTCCTCGGGCGTACCGATCTGCTCGATGTTGCCGTCTTTCATCACGGCGACCCGATCGGCGACCGCGAGCGCCTCCTCCTGGTCGTGGGTGACGAACAGTGTGGTGATGCCGAGCTCGGTCTGGATGCGGCGGATCTCGTCGCGCAACTGCACCCGCACCTTCGCGTCGAGCGCCGACAACGGCTCATCGAGCAGCAGCACCCGGGGCCGGGTCACCAGGGCGCGGGCAAGAGCCACGCGCTGCTGCTGACCGCCGGAGAGTTGGTGCGCGTACCTCGCGCTGAGCTGGGCGAGTCCGACGAGTTCGAGGGCCTCCTCGGCGCGCGCCTTGCGCTTCGCGGCGTCGACCTTGCGCATCCGCAGCCCGAACTCGACGTTCTCACGCACGGTCATGTGCGGGAACAGCGAGTATGCCTGGAAGACCATGCCGATGTCGCGTTTGTTGGCGGGGACCGCCACGACATCCTTTCCGTCGATCAGGATGTGGCCATCGGTCACCTGCTCGAGCCCGGCCAGTGCGCGAAGCGCGGTCGTCTTGCCGCAGCCGGACGGGCCGAGCAGGGCGATGAACTCGCCCGGCTTGACCGAGAGGTCGACGCCCGACAGAGCGCGGTTGCCTCCCGGGTAGTCCTTGATGACGTTCTGAAGTTCGACGGTCGCCCCGGGCGTGGCGCCGTTGGCACTGAGCTGGATGGGGGAGGTCTCGAGAAGACTCATGCTGATTTCCCGTTCACGATTTGTTGGCCCGGCCGACGGAACCGACCCGACCGATGATGAGAAGAAGGACGAAGGCGAAGACGAGCGCGAGCACGGCGAAGATCGCGCCGACGTACGGGTCGGTGCGCTGCAACTGCACGAGCGCGGTCTGGAACACGTTGCGGCTGAGGAACGTCGCGATCGTGTACTCCCCGAGCACCACCGCGATCGTGATGAAGCTGGCCGCGAAGATCCCGCGCCGCAGGTTCGGCAGGATGACTCGACCGAGCACGCTCCCCCAGCTCGCGCCGAGCGAGAGCGCGGCCTCGCTGAGCACGATCAGGTCGAGCGCCGCCATGTTGGCCGCGATCGGACGATAGGCGTACGGCAGCACGATCACCCCGACCGCGAAGGCGAGCGTCCACGGTGCACTACCGAAGATCCCGACCACCGCGGAGTACACCGGCACGAAACCGACCACGAGCACCACCGTCGGGATGGTGATCGGGATGATGCAGATGAACTCCAGCACCCGCCGCAGCTTCCGGAAGCGCAGTTCGACGAGCAGCATCGTGGGCAGCAGCAGCACCAGGACGATCACCACCGTGATCACGCAGATGATCAGCGAATTGCCGATGGCCTGGAAGAGCTCCTGGTACGCGCCGCTGGTTGTCGGGTCGAAGATCGCCAGGTAGTGGAGCGGCCCGTATGCCTGCACGCCCTTGACTGGCTGACCCACCCGCAGTGTGAACTCGACGAGGGCGACGATCGGCGTGACGAACAGGAGCGCGGCGATGATCAGGATGATCGACCGCGTCACGCGGCTCGGCTCCGCCCCGAATCGGAGCGGGGCTGTGCGGCCGGGCTTGACGGGACGTCCCGCGATCAGGGGCTGGATTACGCCGGACGGATCGGCCGCGGCGGCGACGGCGCTCATCGCTGCCACCTCGCGGCGCGACGCTGCAGGAGCCCGTACGCCGACATCAGGATCACCATGACGATGACCATGCCGAGTGCCAGCACGCCCGCGACATTCGCGATCCCGATGACGGTCTCACTGCTGGTGGCCTGTTTGATCGCCAGCGGGATGATGCCGCCCTGCGAGATCAGCGCCGCGGCGGTGGCGTACGACGAGAAGGAGTTCGCGAAGAGCAGGATGACGCTGCCGAAGAA
>JALYHS010000361.1 GCA_030776385.1 Actinomycetota bacterium | reverse complement strand
GCCGCGGACAACCCGCTCTTCTCCGGAGTCGAGCTCATCGACGGCACGCTGTACGGCTACGACATCGACCGTCTGGCTCGGGTTCCTGCCGTCGTGATTCTGTCCGCGTGCGAGCTCGGGCGCTCCTCGGTGCGCTGGGGGCAGGAGGCGGTCGGCATGGCGCCTGCCTGGCTGAACGCGGGCGTCCGGTGCGTCATCGCCTCTCCCGCGAGCGTCAACGACGAGCTCGCGCGGGAACTCCTGGCGGCCACGCACGCGGGACTCGCGGCGGGAGTCGCGCCCGCGGATGCGCTCGCCGAGGCGACACGGTCCGCTTCCGGTGCCTCGGCGTTCCAGTGCTACGGGGCCGGCTGGTAGCACGACTTCAGCACCACCACCACGACGACTACTGGATCGATGTCACGTACCCGATGCGGCGTGTATCAGGAGACGACCCGGTCGCTCTTTGCGGTCATGAGCACCAGGATTTTGGACAACCCGCGCACGGGTACGGTCGCCGATCTGGTGGTCGGGGACACGCTCGAGGTGCTCCTCACCCTGATGGGGCGCACCGGGTACGTCTGGGCCGTCACCGGCTCACCCGCCGTGGTGAGGCTCGGCGGCGCGGTACGGCCCGCGGAACCGGGCGCCGAGCCGGGGCGTCTCGCCGCCCGCTCGTCGAGCAGGACCCACGCGCTCCGTTTCGTCGCGATTGGGGAGGGCATGAGCACCCTGACGTTCTCGCTGGCCTCCGCGTGGCGGAACGCCTCGTGCGAACGCATCGATGTGACCGTGCAGGTGCTCCCGGCGCGCTGACGCAGCGGTTCAGCGGCGGTTCAGTAGCGGTTCAGCCCCGGTCGGGGAAGCCGTGCGGAACTCCGCGCAACGCGGGCTCGAGGGTCTGCAGCCGCCGCGAGGCACTCGCAAGCGCCTCGGCCTCGCGCCCCCGCCGCACCACTGTGATGCCGGCGAGGAACAGCTCGGACGCGACGGGAGGTACTGGCGACACGAACGCCGCCGCCTCCCTGGCGAGCGCGGTCGCCTGCGCCGCACGCCGCGCGGGGTCGAGCTGGGGCGCCTGGGCGAGGAACTGGGCGATCCGACGAGACAGACCACCCGGCATCCTGGCGACGTCCGCGATGGTTGCCCACGCCCCGAGTTCGAGCGGCATCCCGAATACCGGAGGCGGGACCTTGCCGACCCGCTCGTACTGGCTGTACGTGCCCGCGATCAGGTCTCCGAGCCGTTTGCCGCGCGGGCTCAACAGTCCGATGATGAGCGCGAGCCCGCCGAGCGTGCCGAAGATCTCGAGCAGGCCGGTGATCGAGCGGATGACGGCGTGCCGCACGCCGATCGCGCCTCCATCGTCGCGCACGATCCGTGCTCCGACCGCGAGTCGTCCCAGGGACTTGCCCCGGCTGAGGATTTCGACCGCCGCCGGGGCGACGACGAGGCAGCCGACTAGCGCGAGCACCGTCACGATCCCGTAGACGGCATTCTCGCTGCGGGCCTGGCTCGCGATCGAGACGAAGACGATGAGCACGAGAATGAACGTGCCCAGGTAGACCACGAAGTCGATGGCCGCTCCGGCGGCGCTCAGCACGATGCTGGTTGGACGCAGATCGAGGGCGACGGCCTCGCCGGTGAGCAGGGCGTCCGGTGCGAGCGCGTCGAGCTCGTCATCAGCCCAGTTCACACCCCCGGACTGCCGCACCATGTCGGTATCATCGCAGCACATGGACCTTGATGCCTACTCGGCCGCGCACGCAGCGGAGTGGGATCGGCTCGCCCGGATCGGGGCAGCGCCGCCTCGCGACGGCGTCGCCGCTGACGAGCTGATCGACGTGTACCAGGCAGGGTCGACCCAGCTCTCGACGATCGCGACCACGGTGGGCGAATCGGTGCAGGGGGATCGGCTCTCGCTCGCCCTGTCTCGGGCTCGGCTGCGCTTCACCGGTGCGCCCGCCAACCCGCTGCGGCAGCTCACGGTTCTCTTTGCGCTGCAACTGCCCGCGGCGCTCTACCGGGTGCGTTGGCTGACGCTCGTCATCGCGGCCATCACGGTGCTGATCGCGGTCGTCTACTACGGCTGGATCTCCACTCATCCCGAGGTGCTTGCCGCCCTCGGACCGCGCGACAAGCTGAAGGCACTGGCCGACACGGGGTTCGTCAACTACTACTCGGACAACTCGCCGCTCGGCTTCACCGGTCAGGTCTGGACCAACAACGCACTCATCGCGGCGGAGTGCATCGTGTTCGGGATCGTTCCGTTCTTCGTTCCCGCCGTCATCTTCAGCAACGCGCAGAACATCGGGGTGGATGCCGCGGTTCTCGGCGAGTTCGGAAAGCTCAACGATTTCTTCCTCTACATCGCCCCGCACGGCCAGTTGGAGCTCTACTCCATCTTCACCGCGGCCGCCGCGGGACTGATGATCTTCTGGTCATGGGTGGCGCCGGGAGCCAGAACCCGACGGCAGGCGCTGGCGGAGGACGGCCGAGCCTTCTTCTGCATCGTGATCGGGTTGATCCTGTCGCTGCTCTGCTCGGGCATCATCGAGGGCGTCGTGACACGTCAGCCGTGGCCATGGCCGATCAAGATCGGGATCGGCACGTTCGCCCTCGCGGCGTTCCTGGTCTACCAATGGGGGGTCGGACGCCGCGCCCGCCGACTGGGGCAGACCGGCGACCTGAGCGAGGCGGAGACCGGAGCGCGGCAGATCATCTCCATCTGACTGACCCGCCTTGATGAGAGGGCTCTCACCTGTCGCGTCGACGGCTCTCATGGGAAATCGGCACACTGGACGCGGGCGATCCGGAGGGATGCCCAAGGGAGCACTCATCGATGAACCGGATTCCGATCCTCGCCACTGGCGCGGTCCTGGCGTCCCTCGTCCTGTGCGGTGGTGCCGTGACGGTGGCGAATGCAGTCAGCAGCGCGCCGGTCAGCCAGGTTCTGCAGATCGCCGGGGTGTCGACGACTCCCACGGCCACTCCGAGCGCCGCCCCGACGTTCTCTCCGGCACCGAGTCCGTCGGTGACGGCGGCGCCCGGCGACGACAAGGGCGTCACCGTCGTGAAGCCGTCGGATCCGACGAAGATCGGGGAGACCGCGAACCGTTCCGGCGGGACCGATGGCAAGGGCTGCGCCCACCTGGGCAAGCACGATGCCGGGGACCCCACCGACCAGGCAACGGCTGATCCAGCGGACGGCACGGATCATCAACACTGGACGGGCACGCCCGTCCCTCAGGACCCGGACCCGTCCGCGTCCCCCTCAGATTCGGGCGGCTCCGACGGGAGCGGTTCGCACAGCGGCACCGGCGGAGGTAAGCACCACGGTGGCGGTACCGATGAAGACGCATGCGGTTCAACTGCTGGCACCAATGGGACGGTCCAGCAGTAACCGCGGTTCGCGATTCATCGCGTGATTGAACGTGGTCGGGCGTGCTGAGAGCGCCCGACCACGTTCGTCAGT
>JALYHS010000360.1 GCA_030776385.1 Actinomycetota bacterium | reverse complement strand
GAGGGCGCTCGACGCGTCGGCCGGCATAAACTCGGCGTACGCCTCATCCACGAAAACGATGCCGTCGGTCGCGTCGTATGCGGCCTCGATCGTGGCAAGAGAAAGTGGGGTGCCGGTCGGATTGTTGGGAGCGCAGAAAAACACCAGGTCGGGGCGTTGCGCCTCGATCGCCGCGACCACCGTCTCGGGCGAGATCGTGTAGTCGGCGTCACGCTCGGCCGCGAGCCAGGCAGTCCCCGTGCCGGCGGCGATGATCGGATGCATCGAGTACGTGGGCGGGAACCCCAGGACACTGCGCCCGGGCCCCCCGAACGCCTGCAGTGTCTGCTGGATGATCTCGTTCGAGCCGTTGGCCGCCCAGACCTGATCCGGCGTGATCCCGTGACCGAGGTAGATGGCGAGGCTCTCGCGCAGCGCCGTGAACTCGCGATCCGGATAGCGATTGACGGTCAGCACCGCGTGGGCAAGGCGCTCCACGATGTCGCGGGCGACCGCCTCGGGAATCGGGTGGGTGTTCTCGTTGACGTTCAGCGCGTACCGCACCGGCACCATCGGGGCGCCGTACGGATGCTGCCCGCGGAGGTCGTCACGGATCGGGAGGTCGGAGAGCGAAGTCACGCCCGATTCTATCGAGCAGGCGCTTTCGCCCCACGACACGGAAAGCCGCCCCGCGTGAGCGCCGAGGGGGGTCGGCACCCCGCGGGGCGGAGGGAGAAGGAGAAGAACGGCTAGTGGTCGTACTTTGTCGGAATCGCCAGGCGCTGACCGGCCTGAACATCGCTGGACGACAGGTTGTTGAGCGTGGAGATGTCGGCAACGACGTCACGCGGATCGGCGGTCGGCGCAATCGTCTCGGCGAGCTGCCAGAGGGACTCCCCCGGGTCGACCGTCACGTACTGGAAGGTGGCCGCCGAACCGGCCGCCGAACCGGCTGCCGCGCTGGTGTCCAGAGCGCCCAGCCCGAAGGCCGCCGCAGCAATCGCCAGAGGCACCGCGATGAGGAAGCTCAGAACCGCGCGACCGCGCTTCGTGATGTGCAGGCGTGCGGAACCGTATCCGGCAGTGCCGTAGCTGATGGCGCTCATGTCGTCTCCCACGTGTCGTGTCATGTGACTGACCTTCTTGAAGCTGGACAGGTTGCGCATCTTGCCTCGGCCGGAGGCGAGATGCGAACCTGTGTTCCGAACATACATTCGATCGAACATATGTTCAAGTCGATTGCGGATTTCTACTGAGGAAAACCGCGACACACTCGAACAGATGTTTGCCGCAACCTGCCGAAGCGGATACAGTTTCGATCGCCGGGACTGATTCCATCAGCGACCACCGACATTCGGCACGAGGAGCACCCATGAGCGAGGCAGAGCACCCGACGGGCAGCGCGGCGACCGAGCGCGGCACGCGTCGACGCACGAGCCTGAGCGAGAAGCAGCAGGCGATCCTGGAGTTCATCCAGCGCTCGGTGTCGTCGCGCGGGTATCCGCCGAGCATGCGTGAAATCGGCGACGCGGTCGGCCTCGCCTCTCTCTCGAGCGTCACCCACCAGCTCAATCAGCTCGAGCTGAGCGGCTACTTGCGTCGCGACCCCAACCGTCCGCGCGCACTCGAGGTGCTCATCGAGCTCGAATCACCGGACGCCGACAACTCGGGTCCCTCGGTCGCGGACGCCGCCATGGTGCCGCTCGTCGGGCGCATCGCCGCCGGCATCCCGATCACCGCGGAGCAGCAGATCGACGAGATCTTCCCGCTCCCCCGCCAACTCGTCGGCAAAGGCGACCTCTTCATGCTCAAGGTGGTCGGCGAGTCGATGATCGACGCCGCCATCTGCGACGGCGATTGGGTCGTGGTGCGTCAGCAGAACAGCGCCGAGAACGGAGAGATCGTTGCGGCCATGCTCGACGGCGAGGCGACGGTGAAGGTCTTGCGTCAGCGCGATGGCCACACCTGGCTCCTCCCTCGCAACTCGGCATTCGAGCCCATCATGGGCGATCACGCCGAAGTTCTCGGCAAGATCGTTGCGGTGCTGCGTTCGGTTTAGGAACCCGGGCTCAGGTACGCCGCGAAACCGACTTCGCGCCTGACCGTGAACCCCAGACGCTCGTACAGCGCGATCGCGCCGGTGTTCGAGGTAGCCACATGCAGCATCGGTCGATCGCCACGGGCGACGATGGAGGATGCCACCCGCCGCACCAGTCGACCGGCGAGCCCCCGACCGCGCACGGCCTCATCGGTGCAGACCGCGCTGATCTCGGTCCATCCGGGCGGGTGCAGACGTTCACCGGCCATCGCGACGAGCACTCCGTCGCGGCGCACCCCGACATAGCCGCCGAACTCGGGAGTGCGCGTCTCGAATGGTCCGGGGCGCGTGCGGGCCGCCAGCTCGAACATCTCCGCCGCATCCGCGGGGCCGAGAGCGATGAGCTCCGCGTCGACGACCTCAGCATCGACCGGCTCGATCGTTTCGGCGATCATCTGCAACCCCCGGCCCGAGAAAGTCTCCGTCCAGCCCGCGGGAACGTGTCCGGTCTGGAACATCACTGCCGGAGCGCCCGGCCCGAGTAGCTGCGCGAGATCCGCCCACGACTCGTCGCTGTCATCCGGCATCCCGACGAAGGGCGACATCTGGGGATCGAACCGCGCCGCGCGCCCCCGGCGCTCGGCGAGAGCGGCTTGTGGACCGGTCAGAGCGAACCAGGCGGGATTGTCGAGCACGGATTCGTCGGCGGCTGGCACGCCCTCACTCTAGGGAGCCCGCGCCGCATACGCTGGCCGATTACGCTGGGCGGGTGCCTTCAACCGTCACCTCAATGTCGTCGCTCGACGTCACCGGCATTCCACGCACACAGCGTTCCGAAGCCCTGCTCTCGACTCTGAAGGAGCGCGTGGTGATCGCCGACGGCGCGATGGGCACGATGCTCCAGGACGTCAATCCGAGCCTCGACGACTTCCAGCAGCATGAGGGCTGCAACGAGATCCTCAACGCGACCCGGCCTGACATCGTCGAGACCATCCATCGCACCTACCTGGAGACCGGCATCGACGCGGTCGAGACGAATACCTTCGGCGCCAACTGGTCCAATCTCTCCGACTACGGCATCGAGGATCGGATCGAGGAACTCGCCCGCGCGGGAGCCGAGATCGCTCGTCGGGCCGTCGAGGCTTTCGAGTCGGAGGACGGCAGGATGCGGTGGGTGCTCGGGTCGATGGGTCCCGGCACGAAGCTCCCGAGTCTCGGGCACACCACGTATGCGAACCTGAAGGCGACCTTCGCCGAGCAGGCACGCGGCCTCATCCTGGGCGGCGCGGACGCCCTGCTGATCGAGACCTCCCAGGACCTGCTGCAGGCCAAGTCGGCGGTGAACGGCTGCAAACAGGCGATCGTTGAGACCGGCATCCGGCTCCCGATCTTCGTCGAGGTGACGGTCGAGACCACCGGGACCATGCTCATGGGCAGCGAGATCGCCGCGGCGCTGACCACCCTGGAGCCGCTCGGCATCGACATGATCGGCCTCAACTGCGCGACCGGCCCCACCGAGATGAGCGAGCATCTGCGGCACCTGTCGAAGTTCGCGCACATCCCTGTCATGTGCATGCCGAACGCGGGCCTGCCGGTTCTTGGCACCCACGGCGCCAGCTATCCGCTCACTCCCGACGAACTTGCGACGGCTCACGAGCAGTTCGTGAAGGAGTTCGGCCTCGGTCTGGTCGGTGGATGCTGCGGCACGACGCCCGCGCACCTGAAGGCCGTCGTCGATCGCATCGGCGGGTCACGCGTATTGACCCGCACGATCGAGGAGGACCCCGGGGTCGCCAGTCTGTACCAGCACGTCGGCTTCAACCAGGACTCCTCGTACCTCGCGATCGGCGAGCGCACAAACGCGAACGGCTCGCTCGCATTCCGGAAGGCCATGCTCGACGAGAACTGGGACGACTGCGTCGACATCGCACGCAGCCAGGTGCGCGAGGGCGCCCACCTGCTCGACGTCTGCGTCGACTACGTCGGGCGAGACGGGGTCGCCGACATCCGGGAGGCCGTCTCACGGCTGGCAAGCGCGTCGACCCTCCCGCTCGTGGTCGACTCGACGGAGCCGGCCGTGCTGCAGGCCGGGATGGAACTGATCGGCGGGCGCCCGGTGGTCAACTCGGTGAACTTCGAGGACGGTGAGGGGCCGGAGTCCCGCTTCGGCAGGATCATGCCGCTCGTCAAGGAGCACGGCGCCGCCGTCATCGCCCTGACCATCGACGAGGAAGGTCAGGCCCGCACCGCCGAGAACAAGGTGCGGATCGCGAGCAGGCTCGTCGACACGCTGGTGAACGACTGGGGTATGCGGGTCGACGACATCATCGTCGACGCCCTCACGTTCCCGATCGCGACCGGCCAGGAGGAGACGCGGCGGGATGCGATCGAGACGATCGACGCGATCCGTCAGATCACCGCCAAGTACCCCGGCATCCACACCACGCTCGGGGTGTCGAATGTTTCGTTCGGCTTGAACCCCGCCGCGCGGTCGGTACTCAACTCGGTGTTCCTGCACGAGGCGGTCGAGGCGGGTCTGGACTCCGCGATCGTCAACGCCGCCAAGATCGTGCCGCTCGCCTCGGTTCCGGATGACCGGCGCAAGGTCGCCCTCGACCTGGTCTGGGACCGCCGCGAGTACAACGCCGACGGCGAGCTCACGTACGACCCGTTGACCGCGCTGCTCGACCTGTTCGCGGGCGTGGATTCGGCCGCCCTCAAGGACGAGCGTGCCGCGGAACTCGCGGCCCTTCCCGTCGGGGCGCGCCTCGAGCGCCGCATCATCGACGGCGAGGCCAAGGGTCTCGACGGCGACCTCGAACTGGCCATGGCCGACGGGATGAGCGCGCTCGACATCGTGAACGTGCACCTTCTCGCGGGCATGCAGATCGTCGGCGAACGTTTCGGCAGCGGCGAGATGCAGTTGCCTTTCGTGCTGCAGTCGGCCGAGGTCATGAAGGCAGCAGTCGCGCTGCTCGAGCCGCACATGGAGAAGACCGAGGCCGCGGGCAAGGGCACGATGGTGATCGGGACCGTGCGCGGCGACGTCCACGACATCGGCAAGAACCTGGTCGACATCATCCTGACCAACAACGGCTACGAGGTCATCAACATCGGGATCAAACAGCCGCTGAGCGAGTTCATCAAGGCAGCCGAGGAGCACAACGCCGACGTGATCGGAATGAGCGGCCTGCTCGTGAAGTCCACGGTCGTGATGAAGGAGAACCTGCTCGAGCTGCAGTCTCG
>JALYHS010000359.1 GCA_030776385.1 Actinomycetota bacterium | reverse complement strand
GCTCCAGCCGGAAGACAACAGCTGTCGTGACCATCGACTCGACGAGCGGGCCCTCAGCGGCACGAGTGACCGTGAGCTTGGCAGATGCCCATGGTTCGGTTATCTCGACAGCAACGCAGACAGTCGCTGTCCTGGTTGGCGCCACCGAGGTCAGCCTGGAGTTGGAGAACCTGGAGGCTGTCGTCCTGTGGGATGTGGACTCGCCGACGCTCTACACGGTGACGGCGACGCTGGAGGTTGACGGGGAGACGGTCCACACGGCACAGCGCCGTACCGGGTATCGCGAGGCACGGTTCGAACTTGACGGGTTCTACCTCAACGGTCGTCGCCGATATCTTCTGGGCGTGAATCGGCACGGGTATTTCCCGTTTGCTGCCTTTGCGATGCCGGAACGCGTCCAACGGCGCGACGTCGAGATCATTCGCAACGAGCTCAACTGTCTGATGGTTCGGTGTGCGCATTACCCGCACACCGAGTCGTTCCTCGATGCCTGCGACGAGCTGGGATTGCTGGTGTGGGAGGAATCGCCCGGCTGGCAGCACGTCGGAGATACGGTGTGGCAGGAGCGTGCGGTCGCGGAGATCGAGCAGATGATCCGGCGCGACAGGCATCGTCCGTCGATCGTGATCTGGGGTGCTCGACTGAATGAGACGGGTGACCGTCCCAAGCTCTACGCGCGCACCGAGGCACTGGTCAAGAAGCTCGATCCGACCCGAGCGACGAGCGGCACCATGCATGGGCCCTATGCGCGCGATTCCGTCTTCCAACACGACGTCTTCAGTTATGACGACTACGAAACGCGACTTGACGATCGCGGGCGCCGACGCCCGGATCTCCAGCCCCCGGTCGAAGATCGCCCCTACCTCATCGCGGAGACCGTGAGCGCCCGGTCGAGTCCGACCACGTTCTACCGCCGGTGGGAGCATCCTCGAATCCAGGAACATCAAGCGCTCGACTACGCGAACATGCACAACGACGCGATGGGGGATGAGCGTTACGTCGGCGCGCTCGCCTGGAGCGCATTCGACTATCACACCGTGGCGAACAATCATTATCGTCATGTGAAGTTCTCGGGGCTGGGAGATGTGTTCCGGGTCCTGAAACCGGGAGCCGCCATCTATCGGGCTCAGGTCGATCCGGACCTGCGAGCGGTCATCGAGCCGGCGTTCTCGTGGGAGACCGCCTTCGGTCTGGAACGGCGCGACGACGGACGACCCGATCTCGCGCCGTGGGATCCGGGCGAGGAAGCAATGATCTGCTCCAACTGCGATCGGCTCGAGGTGTACCTCGACGATGCGCGGGTGGCCGTGGCGTATCCCGATCGCGAGAGGTTCCCTCACCTTGCTTACGCGCCCACCTTTGTCGATCTTGCGGTCGGCACGGCGGTGCCGGAGCTGCGGATCGATGGCTTCGTGGGGGAGGAGATGGTGCTCTCGCGCCGGTTCTCGGCGGATCGCGACATGGATTCGTTGCTGCTGCGAGCGGATGATGACGCCATCGTCGCCGACGGTGTCGATTCGACCCGGGTGACGATCGCCATCGTGGATCGCTTCGGCAACCCGCGCACCTCTCACGGGAATCAGGTTCAGCTGTCGGTCAGTGGCCCCGGCACTCTCGTCGGCGATCAGACGATCGATCTTGGCCAAACCGGAGCGGTCGCCGCGGTCTGGGTGCGCAGTGTTGCCAACCAGACGGGAGCCATTTCGGTTCGCGGCACCATTCCGGGCAGAATGCTCGATACGGCGATGTTGGCCAGCGTCGATCCCGAACTGATCGGATGAAACCGATGCCGGCAACCTGCGATCGAGTACACGCAGCTCGACCGGAGCGCTTGGCGTGATTCCCACATTCTTTAGGCCAAGGTTAGATCGTCAGCACATTTGGATGTAGAGGACTATTGATCATGCGGGCGCACGAGCGATTCACGTATTCATCCGCTCCTGAGCGCCGTGACCGCATCGCGTACTTCGTCACCGAGCAGGGGTACTGCACGGTCACCGAGTTGTCGCAGCTCTTTTCCGTCTCGGAGATGACAATACGTCGAGATGTCTCCCGACTCGTGTTGGAAGGACGGCTGCGCGGATTTCACGGTGGTGTCGGTTCACTGACACCCGGCGACCTGCATGGCCGCGACTACAGCGACCGGAACCAGACGATGGCCGACGCCAAGCACGCGATCGCCGAGCGTGCCGCCCAAATGGTGAAGCCCGATTCGGTGATCGCGATCGACGCAGGGACGACCGGAGCCCAGCTCGCGTCCCTCCTTCCCCGTGACAGCGGTATCCGGGTTGTGACCAACTCGTTTTCCGCCGTCACGTTGCTGGCCGGCAGCCCCGATATCGAGGTGAACTGCCTGGGCGGGGTCCTCCATCCCGAGTCGCTCTCGTTCGCGGGGCCGTCGACTCTCGTGGCGATCTCGAATATTCAGATCGACACGTTGTTCCTGGCGGCTAGCGGTCTCAATGATCGCGGGGCGTTCTGTGCGACGGGATTCGATGCGATCATCAAGCGCGCTCTGATCGACGTGAGCGACCACGTGGTCCTCATCGCAGACTCCTCGAAGTTCGTCACCTCGGCGATGGTCAA
>JALYHS010000358.1 GCA_030776385.1 Actinomycetota bacterium | reverse complement strand
GTTCGAAAGCGGGCCAGCTGCACCTCGGCCTCATCGGCGCCCTCGCCGATTTCGCGACGCTGGTTACTGGCGGCGCGGAGGCGGACACCCTGAGTGCGCCTGCGGCGGCGGCGGGAACGCGGCTGCTGGTTGCGGGCTGACACGCGTCGCTCGTGGGCCGCGGACCCCTAGTTCAGTTGCCAGGGATCGGTGATTTCGATGCCCGTGTCGAGGAAGTCCTTGACATTGCGCGTCGCCAGCACTGCCTTTCGGGACGCGCAGATCGCCGCGATCTGAGCGTCGAATCCATCGATCGGCGACCCGGCGCGTTCACGGTTGCTCACGATTGTCGAGTAGTGAAGGGCCGCCGCTCGATCGAAGGGCAGCACGTATTCATCGAAGGCGGCAAATATCTGCTCGGCCGCGGATTTCAGGTCCGTCTTGCGGTGGCCAAGATCGAGTCGTTCGATGCCATAGCCGAGCTCGGCTACCGTCACGGAGGTCGTGTAGAGGTCACGTTGATCGTGCGACCGCACCCAGTTCACGACAGCCGGGGCGGGCGATGGCCGCATGAGCTCCGAGATCACATTGGTGTCGACGACAATCACGAGGTGAAGTCAACCGAGCGCGGAGGTGCCGAGCGCGGCGGGAGGTCCAGTTCGACCCCGTCGAGGGCACCGAATCTTTCCACGAGGGCTGACATGAGCCCGGTGCTCGACGCGGGTTCGTGAGCGGCCGTGACGAGGATCGCGCGAATCTCGGCTTCCATCGAACGACCGTTTCTGGCAGCGCGGACTCGCAGTCGCTCCTTGACGTCGTCGTCGAGGTCTCTCACGCTCACTGCAGCCATCGCCACCACCTCCTTGCCATCAATGATATCAATCGGCGCGTGCGTCTCGCCGTTACCGCCTGAAATAGGCTGACGTTCGTGCCCGGCCCCCAGTATGTGCTCGACCACCACGGTGTGCGCCTCGAGGTCGCCGCGCTCGCCGCCGCCCTCCGTTCGCTCACCGTCGACGGCGTGCAACTGACCGAACCCTACGGCCCCGAGCTCGTCGCCCCGATGGGCTGCGGGATGGTGCTCGCGCCCTGGCCGAACCGCGTTCGCGATGCGCTCTGGGAGTGGGAGGGCGAACCGCAGCTGCTGGATGTCACCGAACCCAAGCTGCACAACGCGAGCCACGGCCTGCTGCGCAACACCGGGTACGCGTTGGTGGAGCAGACCGACACATCGCTCACGCTCGGAGCGCTGATCGCTCCGCAGCACGGCTGGCCGTTCCTTCTCGACACGCGCGTGCGCTACGAGCTCGACGCCGACGGGGTGACCGTCACGCACGCGGTGACGAACCTCTCGACGCGCACGGCGCCGTGGGCGGTCGGCGCGCACCCGTACTTCCGGGTCGGCGACGTCCCGTCCGAGGAGCTGACGGTCACGCTCACGGGCGCGACGCGGCTCGAACTGGATGATCGGTTCAATCCGGTGGGAGTGAATCCGGTGGATGCCGATGACGGAACGGGCGGCAGCGGCTCCTACGACTTACGCGACGGCCGCCCGGCCCGCGGCCTCGACCTCAACACGGGCTACGGCGACCTTGCCAACCGCGACGGCCGAGCGGATGTCGCGTGGCTGACCGCCGCCGACGGCAGGTGCACCACGCTCTGGGCCGACGCCGCGTTCCGGTGGATCCAGGCGTACACGCCGTCCGATTTCCCGCGGGACCCCGCAGACGGCGGACCCGGTTTTGCGATCGCGCTGGAGCCGATGACCGCGCCGCCGAACGCGCTCAACTCCGGGGTCGACCTCATCCAGCTCGAGCCCGGAGCCTCCTGGGCCGGCAGCTGGGGCGTCCGCCACACCGCAGCAGGAGGAACCCGATGACCGCGAGCCCCACCTCCAGCACCCCCAGCGCCCTCACCCCGACCGGCACCACTGTCGCGCTCGAACTCGGCGCCGTGCGTGCCGAGATCGGCACGGTGGCTGCGGTGCTGCGATCGCTGACGGTCGACGGGCACGACCTGGTGCAGCCGACCCGCGCAGACGAGCCGCCCGCGATGTGCAATGGCGCCGTGCTGTCGCCCTGGCCGAACCGCGTGCGCGCGGGCAGGTGGCTGCTCGACGACGCACCCCAGCAGCTCGACATTACGGAGCCCGCCCGGGGGGGAGCGCTGCACGGACTGCTGCAGTTCACCGACTACACGATCAACGAGCAGACGGATGCCGCGGCCACCCTCTCGGCGACGGTGTTCCCTCAGCACGGCTGGCCGTTCCTGCTCGACACCTGGATCCGCTACGAGCTGACGGCGGACGGCCTAACCGCGACGCACGGGGTGACCAACCGCGCGGCCGCACGTGCCCCGTACGCGATCGGGACGCATCCGTATCTGCGCGTCGGCGACGCCGCGATCGCCGAACTCGAGCTGACCGTGTCGGCGGCCACATACTTCGAGGTGGACGCGCTGCTCGACCCGATCGATGAAGTGCCGGTCGAGGGAACGGCCTACGACGTCCGCATCCCTCAGCGTGTCGGCGGCATCGACTTCGACACCGCCTTCGGGCAGGTCGAGCACGCCAACGCGAGCGACGGGCCGACCGGTGCCCGCGGCGACGTCGCCTGGCTCACCGCGCCCGACGGCTCGCGCACGACGCTCTGGCAGAACCTCGACTGGGGCTACGTGCAGGTCTTCACGACCCGCATCTTCCCGACAAGCGGCGGTCTGATCGATGCGATCGCCGTCGAGCCGATGACCGCGCCACCGGACGCGCTGAACTCGGGGCAGAGCCTCATCTGGCTGGAGCCGGGCGAGAGGTGGAGCGGCTCGTGGGGCCTCCGCTACGCTGGGGGCGACGAAGGGGAGTAGTTCCCCGCGGAGACATCGACATACTGGCCGTCACGACGACGGCCCGGTGCTCCACCCGGGCAGGCATCGTTGTCCACCCGGGCGAACGAGACCTTCGGCCAGACCCATCCGGCCGAAAGGAACTCCGATGGCCCGCACCCTCTCCCCCGACGCTCGGTTGCGGCGCTGGCGTCAATATCTGGCGGATGAACGCGCCGAAGCCGCCGTCTACCACGAGCTCGCGCAGCGCAGGTCGGGTCAGGAGCGCGAGATCCTGCTCGGGCTCGCGGAGGCGGAGGTCCGCCACCAGGCCCACTGGCTCGAGCTGCTGGGCGACGACATCGGTAGGCCGTTGCGCGGCGACCTGCGCACGCGGTCGCTTGCGTTCCTGGCCAAGCACTTCGGCTCGCTGTTCGTGCTGATCCTCGCGCAACGGGCGGAGGCGCGTTCGCCCTACGACGCGGATGCCGACGCCTCCGAGT
>JALYHS010000357.1 GCA_030776385.1 Actinomycetota bacterium | reverse complement strand
TTCCGGCTGATCAACTGATCTTTGGGAACGAGGACCATGCCGACCTTGGAGTCGTCGGCATCGTCATAGAAGACCGCCAGATATCCATGCGATGCGTGAACGCTTCCAGTCGCGAAGGGCCAGACGCCCGTGACGATCCAGCCGCCGTCGACCTTGACCGCGGTCCCGGACATGAACCGGCTCGTCCCGCCGAGCGCGAAGGTGCGGTTGCCGATCCACGGTTCCGTGTAGACGGGAGCCACGATGTCGTCGGCGAATGCGTTGCTCCACATGTTCCCGCCGGCGGTCGCCCAGACGACCCAGGAGGTGGCGCCGCATCCCGCGGCGAGCGTGCGGTAGATCGTCAGCATCTCGCGGGCTGTGAAGTCCGCTCCGCCGAAGCGCTTGGGCTTGGTCAGGCTGAAGACACCCGCCGCATCGAGTCGTTCGATGGTCTCCTGAGGGATGCGGCGCTCCTGCTCGGCGATGGCCTGCTGGTCGCGCAGCCACGGTTGGAGCTCGACGACCTTCGCGATGATCTCCTCTGCCTTGGGCACGACGGTTTCCGTGATCACGGCCATTCCTTTCGCGCGATCGGGGTTCCTTCAAAGCCGGCGACGTGCTCCACGGCTGGGTCGTTCCCGTCCCTGCCGCTCGCGGACGCGTCGGGATGATCGTCGAACCATCCCTCTTTCGGATAGCGGTACATCCACCCGGTGGCGAGCGCACGGCGCGCGATGAGCCAGACGCCGTCTCGCTGTTCGAAGCGGTCGAGATATCGCGCCCAGAGCTTGACGTTCTCATTCGCCCATTGGTGCACTTCGGTGCCCTGGTGGTCCGCGTTGAGGTAGGTCTCGACATGGGCGACGTCCGGACCATCGAACTCGACCAGGCTGTTACCCAGCAGATGCATCGTCCGCACGAAGCGCGGCATCTCCCCGGAGAGGAAGGCGACGAAGCCGTCGACGGATCCCTGGTGGAGACTCTCCGGGAACTGCACAAAGGCATCCGGCCAGAACGCGCTGCGAACCAGGTCCATGTCGACCCGGTCGAGTCCGCGGCAATAGCGCAGCAACACGTCGTGGATCTCAGCCCGAGCGCTCAGCTCTTCGAGTGTCTTCATCCGGCGCGTCTCCTTTGACGCTCACGACCCATTCGGGCCAAACGGTTATGCATGTTTCGGCTTAGCATACGACCGAACCAGCCATTCCTCAACACTCGTTGAGGTCGGATCGGTTAAGCTGTGGAAATGGCCATCGATATCGTGGAGACCGAGCTGGCGGAAGCTCGTACCGTGGGGCCGAGCGCCACCCGGAAATCGATCCTGGATGCCGCCCGAACCCGCTTCGCGCGGGACGGCTTCACGAAGTCGACTATCAGGTCGATCGCCGCGGACGCGGGTGTCGACGCCTCGCTGGTCATGCAGTACTTCGGTTCGAAGGACGAGCTCTTCGCGAACGTGATGAACCTCGGTCCGAATACGATGTCTCGCGTCTCCGACGCCTTCGAAGGACCGGAAGGCAGCCTGGGCGAGCGGGTCACTCGCGCGTTTCTCGAAGTGTGGGATGGCGATCCGCAGGTTTCGGAACCGTTGCAGGCTCTCCTTCGCGCGGCGATCGGCAATGCGCGGGCGACCGTCCAACTTCGCGAACTCATTCAGAACCGAGTCATCGACGACCTGAGCCCCCAGCTGCGCGAAGGCGGCGACATGCCGACCAGGATCGAGATCGCCTGCTCCATGCTCGTCGGCGTCATCGTGGGTCGGCAACTGATCGAGATCGAGGCTCTGACTCGCGTTGACCGGGACGCGCTCGTGGTCTACCTCGCGCCCAGCATCCAAGCGATCCTGAGCCCCGTTCCTACGAGCTGACCTGGGCCTTCGCCGATGCGATCGCATCGCGAAGGTGAGGGACCGAATCGACCGTCCATAGTGGAGCTGGTCCGGCGGGGTCGACCGCATGCCCGGGCCGCGCCAGGCGGATGCACGTGATGTCGGCGCTCACGGCACCGCGCACGTCGCGCGCCGACGACGCGACGTGCACGAAGGGTCCGAGGAGCTTCGTGGCGCGTTCGTAGAGGGCAGCCGACGGCTTGTACGCCTGCGCCCGCTCCGAGGTCACGACGAGGTCGGGCTCGAACACCCCCAACCTCATCACCTCCGTGCCCGCGAGCAGCCCGTCGTCGATGTTCGTGAGGAGTCCGAGCCGAAGGTCGCCGAGCTCGCGCAGTGACTCGGCGGTCACGTCCGGCCAGACGGGCCACGTCGTCATGCTCTCGAGGAGGGAGCTCGAGATCTCGGGCGCCTCGTCATCCGGCATCCCCAAGTTCGTGAGAGCCGCGTGCATCGCTCTGGCACTGAGTTCGGCGAACGACACCCACTGCTCGACAGCCCGATGGAGTTCCTTGTTGAGGGCGTCCCATCGGTCGTAGATGTCTCCGCCCGACAGTGGCCATCCGTTGCGGGCGACGATCCCGTCCAGGAACGCCGCGCCGCCGGAACGCGAATCGGTCAACGCGCTGAAGACATCGAAGGTGACGATCACCCTGAGGTCGCCTACTGCGACAGCACTGGCAGTTGGAGGTAGGAGGCATGCTCGCCCCCGGTGTGGATGACGTGCTGTCCGCTGTTCGCCCCGGTGTACTCCCGGATGCCGGGCATCAGAGTTCCGAGCAGGTTCCGTGAGCTCACCACGAAACGCAGGGCCTCTCCCGGATGGAATGCGAGTCCGATCGTGAGGAGCTCGACCTAGATCTTCACAACCTCGTCCGCGGCCAGCTTCTCGATGCGGTCGAACGTGTGCACAGGCACGTCATCAGTCGACAGTGCGTCGTCGAGGTGTCGAGCCGAGACACGGAGCCGTCCGTCTGATCCCTTGTAGCGGAGGATCGTGGCGCCGTGGTCCGTGACGTCGTGGATCATGGCGCTGTGATTGGGGGTGGTGAACTCCGACAGGGGCGTCCCGAACGCGTCGAGCTTCTGCACGAGGACGAACAGGTCCATGTCATCCGACCCTCGAGCCTCGACGTAGAGGGTTGCCTTCGGATACCCGACGAGCGTCGTCTCGGTGTCGAAGCGGGCGATAAAGGAGACGGCATCCGGATTGAAGCCCACGGTGTAGACGGCCGGCACGTCGTCGCCGGGCGGCGTCGTGGTCAGGCTTCGCGTCCGTCCGTTGAGGTAGAACTTGGTGTTCACGGCCTCGCTCGGCGGGAAGCTATCGGCGCTCACGTTGATCCGATCGCCGCCCTCGAGGTCCAGCACCGAGTAGCGGACGTGCGGCGTCTGCTCCCAGCCGTTGTGCTCGTCCTTGAGATACCGGTCGAAGAAGCGACGCAGATCTTCGACGTTGGCCTCGTCGTAGTAGTCCGGCCACTCTTGTGTGTTGTGGATGCGCAGCCACTTGTCCGTGGACGCGATCCGTCGCCAGCCGCGGAACGTGCCAGCGGTGTGCAGCGTGTTCGAGTAGCAGGCAACCACATAGGCGGGCACGGCGATCTGATCGAACAGGGGAGATTTGTTCTCCCAGAGCTCATCCCTCAAAGGGTGCTGCTCCACCTCGGAGATGATGTCTTCCTTGCGGCCCTTGCCGAAGAAGCTTCCCTCCTGCAGCTGGCGAGCGAATCCGGTGTCGGGCATTCCCCCGCGCATCACCAGGTCCCGGTAGACATCGCTGACTCCCTCCCAGGGGTTGATCGCGACGAGGTGGGGAGGCTGCTCCGCGGCGGTGAACCATTGAGTGGCCGCCAGGTAGGAGGTGCCGCTCATGGCGACCTTGCCGTTCGACCATTCCTGCTCGGCGAGCCATTCGATCAGGTCGTAGCAGTCGCGCCCATCCTGGCGATCCCACAGCACGCTGTCGCCCTCGGAGTCGACGATGCCCCGAATGTCCGGATTGCAGATGGCGTAGCCCTGGGCGCACCAGTACGCCGGGTCAGGCCCCTCGAATTTCTCGAGGCCCGAGACGACGTTGTTCGGGATGCCGACGAGGCCGAAGATACCCATCACGCTGACAGAGCCGCCTTGGCCTTTGCCGTAGGGGCTGTACGCGACGATGACCGGAACCTTCTCCGATCCGGCGGGGCGGAAGATGTCGACGTACACGGTCACGCCGTCACGCAGCTGGACGGCGACATCCTTCTGGAAGACGATGTCGACAGGAAGGGCGCGAAAGGGCGGCGCGAGTTGGTAGCCGGCCTCGAGGGTCCGGGTTCCCGGCTCGAACGCAGTGAGCGGGCCCGAGCGCGGCGCGGGGAGCGGGCTGGACGGGATGTAGATCTTCTGGTCGGTCATGGACTTCTCCTACTGGACCTTGGTCGGCGCGAGCGCGTCGGGGACGGGGACGGGCGCGAAACGGTCGAGGGTGGTGATGCCGGCGACAAGATGCGGCGCAATGCCCGCCATCAGTCGGCCGTAGTTCTCGGACAGCGCCTCGAGGTTCAGCGCGCCGTGCAGGGTGATGATTCGGGCGTCGCGCCAGGAGCGCTGGATGGGCTCGAAGTCCATGATCGCCGTCGCGCCGGAGTTCCTCTGGACGAGCTCGATCGCCTCAGCACACCACTTCGCCGCATAGGCGGTCTCCATCAGGACGCGCGCGCTGAACCGCTGCATGTACGACGGGTCTGCCGGAGTGCCGGCTGCCGCGAGCTCGCCGAGTCGATCGGTCTCCGCCGCGTTGGCCCGCATCATCAGCTGCGCCGACTGGATCTTGGAGTGAGCCTCCGCGAGCATCAGGTGCGTCAGCGGCGCCTCGAGTTGGTTCGTGTAGGTGGTGCCCCGGATCGGCCGGCCGTTGGATCGCTCGATGAACCGCGCGATCGCGCCCTGGGCGATACCGATCGACATTCCGCCCATCATGCTGAACGACCATCCGAGCGCAGGCGACTTCCACAACGGTCCGGCGAGGCCGCTCGCGATCGCACCGGAGGTGATCTGTCGGAAGTCGACGGCGCGGTACTCCGGGACGAACAACTCGTCCCCCTGGATCGCGACCGAGACGCTGCCGGTTCCTCGCATGCCAGCGACGTGCCAGTCATCCAGGAACGTGAGCTGATCCCGAGGTACCTGCGCGGCGACCAGGTACTTCTCGCCGTTCTCCTCCGCGATGCAGCCGAGGTTGGTGAACGGAGACCACAGCGACGCGGTGGCGAAGGTCCACGGGCCGCCGGAGAGCATCCATCCGCCGTCGACGCGCTTCGCGCGCCCACGGCTCGCGGGGAAGTGGCTCGACCCGGCGACGCGCGGGCCAACCCACTCAGGGCCGAAGACCTCCTCGAGCACCTGGGGGCCCATACCCGCCGGGATCCAGTCGGTCGACGCGCCGGCCCACACCACCCAGCCCACGGAGCCGTCCCACTTCGACGCCTCGATGACCACCTCCAGCTGTTGCGACGCAGTCAGCTCCAGGCCGCCGTACTCGGCCGGGCTGGCGATGTCGAATGCGCCTGTCGCCGCAAGATCGGCGATCGTCTCGTCAGAGAGTCGGCCGGCCTTCTCTGCCTCCGGTGCTCGCTCGCGCAGCGTCGGTCCGAGAGCGCGGAGCTTCTCGAGGATGGTCGCCAGAGTCGCAGCAGTGTCGCGTTCGGTGGTCACGGTCATCGGTTCCTCGATTCGGTGGGCACGATCGGCAGTTGAATGTAGCTGGGGTGGTCGGGGCCGGTGAGGATCGTGTTCGTCGCGCCGACGTGATAGCTCTCGTCGTAGGCGCGTGACGGGATTCCAGCCGGCGAGTACGGCTGGATGTCGACGCGCAGTCGGCTGCCCTTCCGGATCAACGCGCTGCTCGGGTTGATGCCGACCTCGACGAACACCGGCTCGCCGGGAGTCAGTGGCTGATAGTCGACCTCGGCATGGGAGTGCACCGGCCACTCGTGCCGGGTGCGCGTCTCGTCGAGTGTGCGGTGCGACACTTTGAGCAACCCGTGGC
>JALYHS010000356.1 GCA_030776385.1 Actinomycetota bacterium | reverse complement strand
GGACTCGCGCCGGGGATCGAGGGCATCCGGTCGACCGCCGAGCTGCTCGACCTCATCGATTCCGAACTGGCCGAGGACTCCGAGTTCGCGACCAGGGTCGACCTGGCCGTCGCGAGCTGGTCGAGCTGAGCCATCCACCGCACGTCATCCAACCAGTCCTGAACCGCATCACACGAGGAGCACCGAGATGAATATCGAGAAGGCCGAAGTCGTGGTCACGAGCCCCGATCGCAATTTCGTCACCCTGAAATTGACGACGGATGACGGGCTCACCGGTCTCGGAGACGCCACCTTGAACGGGCGCGAGCTCGCCGTCGTCAGCTACCTGAGTGATCACGTGGTGCCCCTGCTGCTCGGCCGTGACGCATCGCGGATCGAGGACACCTGGCAGTTCCTGTACCGCGGCGCGTACTGGCGACGAGGGCCGGTCACCATGGCGGCCATCGCGGCCGTCGACGTGGCGCTCTGGGACATCAAGGCCAAGGCGGCGGGGATGCCCCTCTATCAGCTCCTCGGCGGTGCATCCCGCACGGGGCTGCTCGCCTACGGTCACGCGAGCGGTCGCGACAATGAGGAGTTGTTCGACAGCGTGCGATCCCATCAGGAGCAGGGCTTCCGCGCCATCCGGATCCAGACCGCGGTTCCCGGCCTGACGTCGATCTACGGCATCGCGTCGAACGCCACATACGCGGGCAATGAGGGCGTGCGCTACGACCACGAACCGGCGCAGCGCGGCGGTCTTCCCAACGAGGAGGACTGGGACACCCGCAGCTACCTGCGCCACCTGCCCGGGGTCTTCGAGGCGGTTCGCAACGAGTTCGGGCCCGAGCTCCCGCTCCTGCACGACGGCCACCATCGGATGACGCCGATCCAGGCCGCGAAACTCGGCAAGTCCCTCGAGCCGTACGACCTGTTCTGGCTCGAGGACTGCACTCCTGCCGAAAATCCGGAGGCCCTCCGGCTGGTCCGTCAGCACACCACGACGCCCCTCGCGATCGGCGAGATCTTCAACACCATCTGGGACTACCAGCAGATTATCCGCGAGCAGCTCATCGACTATGTGCGCAGCGCCGTCACACACACGGGCGGGATCACGCACCTGAAGAAGGTGCTCGACTACGCGGACCTCTATCAGATCAAGTCGGGGATGCACGGCCCCACCGATGTCTCACCGGTGGGCATGGCGGCCGCGATGCACCTCGGCCTCGCCATCCACAACTTCGGCATCCAGGAGTACATGACGCACGGCGAGAAGACGAATCAGGTCTTCCGGCAATCGTTCACCTGGAATGACGGGATGCTGCACCCCGGCGAACAGCCCGGGATCGGCGTGGACCTCGACGTCGACGAGGCGGGGAAGTACCCGTATGTGCGGGCATACCTTCCCTACAATCGCCTGGCCGATGGGACCATCCACGACTGGTGAGCCGGGGGTCGACCCTAGTCGGCTTTCGGGGCGAGCTGCGCTCGCAGGAATTCCACCACACGAGCCCGTGCACCGAATGCCTCATTCGCGGGATCCTCCCTCACCTCGCCGGTGAGCACGGAGTGGGCGCTCTTCGCGAATCCGCCCGCATTTCCGGGGAAGGAATCGATCTGAATGACCTCGAATGCGTCCCCAAGACGGGCCTTCAGGCCCGCGAAGCGAGCCGCAGGCGCGCTGGCATCCTCGCTGAAACGCAAGCCCATGACGCACAGCCCGTCGCGCGTGGTGCGCTCGACGACTTGCTGCAGCTCCTTCTGGGAGAGCCCCGGATCAGCAGAACGCCGAGCGCCGAGTGGAAATGGCACCGCAGGCTGGCTCATGACCGAGGCGAGAACCGAGCTGTCGACGGCGGTGGCGAGCGCGAAGCCCCCCGTGAAGCACATCCCGATCACGCCCACTCCGGATGCCGGGGTACGGGAGGCCAGATCGGCGGCCACCGCGCGGAGGAAGTCCGTGATCGGCCGGTGAGCGTCGGACGCGAAGGCGCGGAACTCCGCCGCCACGCACAAGCGGGACACCACGCGTAGCGTGTATCCCGTCGACCTCGCCTTCCCGGGGACCCCGAACGGCGAGGGCACCGCGACGGTGAACCCGCTGGCGACCAGATGATCCGCCAGCCCGAGCACCTCGGGGGTGAGACCGGGAACTTCCGGAATGAGCACGACGCCCGGGCCGCTGCCCTTCTCGTAGACGTCGTGGGTGAGGCCGCCGCCCGTGAAGGGCGTCACCCGCCACCCGTCGAGGGTCGAAACCGGTGCCGAGCCTGTCATTGTTCTCCTCGCCGAGCTCTGGGTCGTGTTCGAAAAATCTACCCCGCGAGCGCTCGCCGGATCACGTCGCGGCCGAGGGGCCCCGGAACAGATAGCGGCCTTCCGGACTGCCCTGGATCTTCCCATCCGCCCACACTCGGTTGCCGCGCACGAAGGTGTCGGTCACGGTAGCGCCGAGTTCCAATCCCTCGAATGGCGTGTACTGCTGGCTCGACCTCGAATCGGAGCCGTGAACGATGTGGGACCGGTTGGGATCGACCAGCGCGATGTCGGCGTCGAAGCCGACGGCGATGTCGCCTTTGCGGTCGAGGCCGAATCGCCGAGCGGGTGCGCCCGAGACCAGTTGAGCGATCCGCTGATACGGGAGACCTCGCTTGTGGCCTTCGCCGACGAGCCCGGGCAGAAGGTACTCGGCTCCGCCGAATCCCGACTTCGCAGCGAAGACGTCGTCGTGGTCGTCGCCGAACTTCATCTCCTCGCGGCAACACGCGTGATCGCTGACCACCCAATCGACCTCGCCGGCGAGGACGTGGTCCCAGAGCGCCTCGACGTCATCCGGCGACCGGAGCGGCGGATTGACCTTCCCTCCGATGCCGGCGGCGGAGTGGAAGTCAGCCAGAAGATGGCCGATCGTCACCTCGCGACGAAAGTCGATGGACGGGAACGCGTCCGCCATCGTGAGCGCCGCCGCCATGGCTTTGGCTGAGGAGAGATGCAGCAGGTTGATGGTGGGCAGTTCCGTTACGTCTGCGAGGTACGACGCGATCGCGACAGCGAGGCCCTCCGAGTGCGGCGGGCGCGACGCGCTGTAGGCCTCGAGCCCTGTCAGGGTTCCGTCGTTCCGGACGATCTCCGTGTACGCCCGCATGATCTCCGCGGTTTCGCAGTGAAGCGAAAGCGAGAGCCGGTCCGCCAGTTCCGGGCGCTGCCGGCGGAGCCGTTGAATAGCGCGCATCACGAACTCGAAATGCGCGAAATCGTAGTGCTGCCCCTCCGGCAGCATCAGAAAGTCTCGCTGAGAGTCGGAGGCACCGTGGAGTCCGAAACCGCCGTAGAACATGAAGATCTTGAACGACGTCACGCCGAACGCGTCGACGATCGCGGGCAACTCGTCGATGTGTTCGGCCGTCATTGGCGCCAGATGAAACGCGTAGTCGATGCGAGAGCGTCCCGCGCAGGCGGCGAGTACCTGCGGCATCAACTCGGCGTACGAGCCGCCCCGGTTCAGGTAGTACTGGCCGGTGCGCATATAGCTGATCCCGCTGGTGACGCCACCCTGGGCGGAGGCTTCACTCTCCGTCGCCGCGTCCTCATCGAGCGGGTTGTAGATACCCCAGTGCTGATGGGCGTCGACGGCTCCGGGAAATGCCAGCTTTCCGCCGGCGTCTACGACGTCGAGCGCGGTGGTCGCGTCGATGTCCGTTCCCAATCGGACGATGCTTCCGTCCTTGACGCCAATGGTGACGTGGATCGGCTCGGCGTTGTCCAGGGTGACCACCCGGGCGTTGGTGATGACCAGATCGAACTCCGCCATGTGACTTCCTCTCCTCAAGTCGGCGACGGCGGTTGCGCACGTCGGCAGGGCCAGTTTCACCGTTTGCATGCAGACTTGTGTTTCCGGCGGGTAAAAAGTCAGGCCACCTGTTTGATTGTGGCGAGGATCGAGCTAATCTGCATGCAATCTTCATCTGATCGAAGGACTCCCCATGGCCCAGTTCGAGGACGCCGTCGCCCGGTTGCGTGAGCGCATCCTGTCCGGCGAGCTGCAGCCAGGAGACCGGCTGGTGGCTGAGGAGGTGGCCGCCGAGCTGGGCATGAGCCGCTCGCCGCTGCGGGAGGCGTTCCGATCACTGGCGTCCGAAGGGCTTGTCGAGTTGACGCACAACCGCGGCGCCCGGGTATCGGCGTGGTCAGCCGACGAGGTCGCGGCTCAGTTCGAGGTTCGCGTCCTGCTCGAGGGACTCGCCGTACGTCGTGCAGCGGCCAGAATCATGGCGGAGGAAGCAGACCGCCTTGAAGAGATTGCGCTTGAGATCCGCGAGCTCTCGAATCCTCTGCCCCCCGACCTCACCGAAGTGCAACGGCTGAACACCGAGTTTCACTCGGGCATCATCCGCATCGCCGGAAGTGCAAGCCTCGCCACGGCGGTGGCGGGCGTCGTTCACGCCAGTGTGCTCAACCGCGCGCGTCAATCTTTCGACGCGCTCCAACAGCAGCGGAGCGACGCGGACCATCTGGAAATCGTCGCCGCGTTGCGCGCGGGCGACGCCGAATGGGCCGAGAGCGTCATGCACAGCCACCTGCTCTCGGCACGTACCTCCCTCTTGGGTCCGCGCCGCGAGCTCCTCTGACCCCCGCCCCGATTCTGGAGAAGACCGATATGAGTTACCGCCTCGGCGTCGATGTCGGTGGGACGTTCACCGACGTGTTGCTGGTCGACGAGAGCACAGGGGAAACCTGGAGATCGAAGACTCCCTCGACGCCCCATGACCAGTCCATTGCCGTGTTGCGTGGCATTGAAAAGGCGGCAGCTGCGGCGGGGGCGGACCTCTCCGAGATCTCGGCGATCCTGCACGGCACGACCGTCGCAACCAACGCGATCCTCGAGGCGAAGGGGGCCAAGGTCGGCCTCGTGACCACCCGCGGGTTCCGGCAGGTGCTGCAGATCCGGCGATCCTTCGTACCGGGGGGCTTGGCGGGCTGGATCACGTGGCCGAAGCCGACGCCGCTGGCCAGCCTCGAGGACACGGTCGAGGCCAATGAGCGGATCGGAACGACCGGCGACGTCGTCGAGGCGCTCGACGAAGACGACATCCGCGCCAAGCTCAAGAGTCTCGCCGGCCACCACATCGATGCGCTGGCCATCAGCCTCATCAACTCCTTCGCGAATTCCTCTCACGAGGTCATGATCCTGAGGATCGCCGAGGAGGAGCTCCCCGGGATTCCCATCTCGCTCTCCTCGCGAGTACTGCCCGAGATGCGCGAGTACGAGCGGACACTCACGACGGTCGCCAACGGATACGTGCAGCCGCAGGTCGCGCGATATCTGGGCAACCTGCAGGCGCGCCTGCAGGAGGGCGGCCTCTCGTCAGAGCTGGCCATTCTGCGCAGCGACGGTGGTCTCGCCTCACCCGCAACGGCGATCGAGAAACCCGTAACGCTGCTTCTCTCCGGCCCGGCGGGTGGTGTCACAGGCGCCGCATGGGCCGCTCGTCACGCCGGCTTCGGAGACTTCCTGACCTTCGACATGGGCGGCACGTCGACCGACGTCTCCCTCGTACGCGGACTGAAGCCCAAGCTCACTCGCGAGACGAACGTCGGCGACCTCAACGTGCGGGTGAGTTCGGTCGATGTGCGCACCGTCGGTGCTGGTGGTGGCTCGCTCGCGCACGTCCCCGAGCTCACCCGTGCCCTCCGCGTGGGGCCGGAATCCGCGGGCGCGGTGCCGGGGCCTGCTGCGTACGGCAAAGGCGGCATCGAGCCCACCGTGACCGACGCCAATGTCGTGCTCGGCTACCTGCCGGCCGAGCTGGCCGGTGGCGAGATCGTGCTGGACCGCGACGCGTCGCTCGCCGCGGTTGCGGACCTCGTGGCGTCGACCGGTCTCGGCGGTCCCGAGGCGGTCGCCGCGGGAATCATCGACATCGTCAACGAGAACATGTTGGGTGCGCTGCGACTGGTCTCGGTGCAGCAGGGCTTCGACCCGCGTGAGTTCGCGCTCGTGGCCTTCGGAGGCGCCGGGCCGCTGCACGCCAATGCTCTTGGCATCCTGCTCGGCTCGTGGCCGGTCATCATCCCCCCGTCGCCCGGGGTGCTGAACGCGTACGGCGATGTGATGACCAGCATCCGGGATGAGGCAGCTCGCACATTCGTCCGGGGACTCGCAGACTCGAGCGACCTGGAGTTCTCGACCGTGTTCGCCGAGCTGGAGGAGTCGGTGCGCGCCAGCCTCGAGGCGCAGGGGGTCGCTCGCGAGACGCAGAACCTCGGCTACGAGCTCGACATCCGATACCACGGCCAGGGATTTGAACTCACGGTCGAGGTCGACGCCGCTGAGTTCGGCGCCGCGCGCCGCGGCATCGACGCGCTCGCCGAGGCCTTCGACGATGAGCATCGCCGCAAGTTCTCCTTCGTCCTCGACGGAACCGACCGCGAGGTCGTCAACGTGAGGGTGACCGGAACCGGACCCGCGACCGAGATCATGCAGCCGAAGCTGGCCGCCTCAATGGCGGCTCCGATCGCGTCGCGCACCGTGGAGATCTGGGTCGGGGGAGGACCACGCGATGCGGGCGTCTACGAGCGGGTAGATCTTCGAGCCGGCGACATCGTGCGCGGCCCGGCGATCGTCGTCGAGATGGATTCGACGGCGTTGGTGCTGCCCGGTCACGAAGCTCTCGTGCACCCAAGCGGGTCCCTGCTGATCACCCCCACCCTCGATTCCGCAAAGGACTGAGCCATGGCCACCATCATCGAGACCAACCATTCGGCGTTCCTGACGAAGGAGGTCGACGTCGTGACGCTCGACCTCGTCGAGAACGGCCTGCGCAACGCGCGGCAGGAGATGGATGAGGTGCTGTTCCGCACGGCGCTCTCGCCCGGCATCCGCGAGCAGCACGACGAGTTCCCCCTCATCACGGACCGTGAGGGACGGATGGTCGTGGGTCAGTTCGGCCTGTCAGTGCCAGCCTTGCTCGGCAAGTTCGCCGACACTGTCGAGGAGGGCGACATCATCCTCACCTCCGACCCGTACTCGTGCGACGGGGCCATCAGTCACCTGAACGACTGGCTCGTGGTGATGCCGATCTTCCACGAGGGTCGCGTGGTGGGCTGGGCGGCCATGTTCGGCCACATGTCGGATGTCGGGGGAAAGTCGCCGTCGAGCATGCCGACGGATGCGCGCACCATCTTCGAAGAGGGCGTGATCATCCCGCCGTTCAAGCTCTACCGGAAGGGGGAGCTGAACAGCGATGCGCTGAACATCATCCTCAATCAGGTGCGCCAGCCGCAGTGGAATCGTGCCGATCTGAACGGTCTGGTCGCCGCGTGCACAACGGCAGGCATCCGCATCCGAGAGATGTGCGACCGGTTCGGTCCCGATACGTACGTCGCGGCCCTCGATGCGCTGCTCGAGCGCAACTTCGTCGCGATGAAGGCGCTGCTGCACTCGGTGTTCGCGGACGGCGAGACCGTCTCGTTCACCGACTACATCTGCGACGACGGCGTGGGATACGGCCCGTTCACGCTCAAGCTCAGCCTGACGCGCACGGGCGACAAGGTCACGCTGGATTTCACAGGTTCTGCCCCGCAGTCGCCCGGACCGATCAACTACTTCATCAACGAGTCCCTCGTGAAGATGTTCTTTGGCATCTACATGATCACCGTCGCGGACCCGCAGATCCTGTGGAACGACGGCTTCTACCCCCTGGTCGACGTGATCATCCCGGACGGGTCGTTCTGGAAGCCGAAGTTCCCCGCGGCGCTCAACGCCCGAAACCACGGTGTCGGCCGCATCTTCGACCTCTTCGGCGGCTTGCTCGGGCAGAAGAACCCGAGCCTGCTGAACGCGGCGGGCTTCTCGTCGTCGCCGCACTTCATCTACTCGGGCTTCTACACGGAGGGCGACCGGGCGGGGGAGTGGTTCCAGCTGTATTCGATCGGATTCGGCGGCATCCCCGGCAGGCCGGTCGGCGACGGCCCGGATGGGCATTCGCTCTGGCCGTCGTTCTACAACATCCCCTGCGAGTACCTGGAGAGCTATTACCCGATGCGGATCGATCGCTGGGAGACCGTCGCCGATACCGGGGGAGCGGGCCTGCACCGCGGCGGCAATGCGGTCGAGGTCGTCTACAACTTTCTGGAGCCGGGGACCATCGCCATCCATGACGACCGGTGGTTGACGTACCCCTGGGGCGTCAACGGTGGGGAGCCCGGCCACCGATCGAGCAAGTACATCGAACACCCGAGCGGCGAGATCGAGATGATCGGAAGCAAGGTCGACGACGTCATCGTGCGCAGGGGCGACAAGCTGCACTTCATCACGTGGGGGGGAGGCGGCTGGGGAGACCCCCTCGAGCGTGACGCAGAGATCGTCGCCCGCGAAGTCCGCGAGGGTCTGGTCACCGAGCACGGCGCGCGGCGCTACGGCGTCGTCGTCTCGAACGGCGCGGTCGATGAGGCCGCGAGCGGTGCGCTTCGCCACGAACTGCGGTCGGCCCGTGTCGGCGAGCTGCCGGTCTTCGACATGGGGCCCGATATCGACACAATCCTCGCGCGGGCCTTCGAGGAGACCGGGCTCCCGGCCCCGCAGAAGCCGATCGCCCTGTATCCGGGACAGCGCATATGAGCGAGCGCATCGGCGTGTTGACCGACACTGCTGCGGGGTTCACGAACCATCTCGTCCCCGGTCGGCGACCGGCCCTGGTCGTCATCGACATGGTCAGGGCCTATTTCGAGCCGGGCGCCGAACTGTACATGGGCCGCGACGAATGCTTGCACTCCGCGTCGCGCCTCCTCGCGGCCGCGCGTGACGCTGGCGCACTCGTGGTGCACACGAAAGTGTCGTTCACGGAGGGCGGTATCGACGGCGGTCAGTTCTTCAAGAAGGTCGGAGCCCTGCAGCATTTCGTGGGGGAGAGCCGGCTCGGCGAGATCATGCCAGAGGTCGCGCCCAGGCCCGGCGAGCCCGTCCTGGTCAAGCAGTACGCGAGCGCCTTCTTCGGTACCTCCCTGTCGTCGACCCTCGCGGCGAACGGTGTCGACACCC
>JALYHS010000355.1 GCA_030776385.1 Actinomycetota bacterium | reverse complement strand
CTCGTCGGCGCCGTCATGCTGCAGCTGAATGTGCTGTCGTTCGCTGCCTTCCACCTCGAGACGTTCGGCGGCCATGTCGCGCGCGTCAACCCGGGCTTCCTGCTCGGATGCGCGATGTTGACGTGGTTCTGCTGCGAGTACCTGCTCTTCGAGCGCATCCATCTCTGGACCTACGACTTCATCGCCGAACGCGTCGGATTCAAGCTCGGATTCGGATGCCTGGCCTTCTATCCCTACTTCTACTCTGTCGCGCTCTGGTTCACTGCTGATCTGCCGAATCCGGGAGTCCCGACCTGGGTGACGGTCCTGTCGGCGTGCTCTTCCTCTGCGGCTGGGTGCTCACCCGCGGCGCGAACATGCAGAAGTTCTTCTTCAAGACGGCGCCCGGGCGCAGGTTCCTGTGGCTCGCACCCGAGGCGATCAGCGACGGCCGTCACAGCCTCCTGGTCAACGGCTTCTGGGGCGTCAGCCGCCACATCAACTACCTCGGCGAGATCCTCCAGGCGGTCGCCATCGCCCTGGCCGCCGGCTACTTCGGCGTCTGGCCGGTGTGGCTCTACCCGCTCTACTACGTCGCTCTCTTCGTCAGCCGCCAGGCCGACGACGACAAGGTCTGCCAGGCGAAGTACGGCGCCCTGTGGGACGAGTACACCGCGAAGGTGAGGTGGAAGATCGTGCCGCGCATGTACTGACCGCGGCGCACTCACCGCGGCGTCGTGACCTACGACGTCAGCATCCACGATCCGACGGGCGCCGCCTTCTGCCCCGCGTACGTGACCGTGCCGGTGCCCGACTGGTCGAGCGCGAGCTGGGCCAGCACCTTCTTGGTCGAGAGCTGCGTGACGGTGGCCGTCAGCGCGCGCGTGGTGTTGTCGACGACCGAGATGGCGAAGGCGACGTCGTCGGCGGCATCCGTGATGGTCCAGCCGGTGGGGGTGGGTGGGAAGAGCACGAAGCCGCCCGCCTGACCCGTCGTGGTGATCGTGGTGGTGGCGGGGGTGGCTCCGGCGATGGCGAGGTTGACGGCATCCGGCGAGGTAATGCTGAGAGCGCCGAGCGGCGCGACCGCGGTCGACGAACCCGACCCGGTGAAGGTGATCGGGTTCGACACATCGCCGCCGACCGTCAGCTGCAGCGGCGTGACCGAGCCGAGCGCGTGACCGAGCGCGGTGAAGTCCTGGGTGACGCCGCCCTGGCAGTTCAGCACGGTGTCCGACGCGGACTGGCACGCCAGCCCCAGCGACACTGGCCCGGCCCCCGCGCGGGTGAAGGTGCCGGTGCCTTCGAGCTTGATGCCGTTGCCGACGAAGGTGGCGCTCGCCGAGGTGGCGAGGGTGCCGAGGGCGGCGCCCGCGGTCCCGGTGTAGGCGACCGACGCGGTGGCGGTCGCGCCCGAGTTGGTGGTGTTCACGGATGCCGTCGCCACCAGGTAGGGCTTGCTGCATCCCGCGTCGTAGTAGATCGTGTCGGTGAGCGTGCGGGCGGAGCTCGAGCCGCCCCACCCGCTGACCGCGTGCGCCCCGCCGCCGGTGAGCGCCGTGCACCCGACCGGCCCATCGGCGTTGGCATCCTGCACCAGCAGCAGCTGCGTCTGCAGCACATTCGACGCGAGCGCGATCGCGAGCCCCTCCTGCGCGACCAGGTGCGTGGCGACGTCGAGTTTCGTCTGCGCCGCGCTCGCCGTTTTACTGGCGCTCGGCGTGCTGCCGGTGGTGGGGCTTCCGGATGCCGCGGGGCCGGAGCTCGTGCACCCCGCGAGGGCGACAGCAACGGTCAGGGCGAGGGCGGCGATCATGGGCGCGGCGAGGCGCGGACGTCGGGTGCGTCGGGGCATGAGTTGAGGCTAACGCGGGCATATGAGCTCGGCGACGTGGACGAATGCCGAGAAGCTATCCGCGCCTCAGCCGAACACCTCCGCGAGCAGCGACTTCATCGAGTCCCAGCTGCGTCGCTCGGCGATCGCGTTGAACTGGGCTCCGTATTCGGGCGTGTTCACGTGCGGCATCGTGAACGCGTGCATGGCGCCGGAGTAGGCGGTGAGCTCCCAGTCGAGGGTGGGCACGCCGCGCAGCTCGTTCACCAGCGCGGCCAGGTCCGCGTCGGGCGCGACGGGGTCGTTCGCGCCGTGGAGGATCAGCATCCGGGCGCGGATCTTCTCGGCCTCCCCCTCGGGGCCGACGCTGAGCGCCCCGTGGAAGCTGACCACCGCGCCGATGTCGACGCCGGTGCGAGCCAGTTGCAGCACCGACGAGCCGCCGAAGCAGTAGCCGATGGCCGCGGTGCGCGAGCGGTCGACGTCGTCCTGCGCGACGAGTGTGTCGAACGCCCCGAGCAGCCGCTCGCGCCAGAGCTCCGGGTTGCCGTAGTACGCGCCAGCGACGCCCGGGGCCTCCTCGTTGCTCGGCC
>JALYHS010000354.1 GCA_030776385.1 Actinomycetota bacterium | reverse complement strand
CCCAGGGTGAAGAAGCTGTACGCCTCATCCCGGCTCGCCGAGGACTCGATGATCCCGACCGCGAGCGCCGACCGTTCGCGCACCCAGGCGAAGAACTCGTGCACCTTGTCGGTGGCGACTTTGCGCGGCATCCGCGCGCGAGTGGTGTTCAGAACCTCCCACAGCTCGGTGCTGACGACCTCGCGGGCACGGCGGGCGTTCTCGCGAGCGGCGGCCAGGGAGTAGGCGATGGATGCCGGCTGGTTGCGATCGACCGCGAGCAGCGCGAGCACGTCGGCGCGGGACACCGAGTGGTCGTCCTCCACCTCGGTCCCCATGACGCTGAGCAACGAGCGGCAGGCGAGGTTCTCCTCGATCCACGGGTCCTCGAGCAGCAGCTGCAGGTGCACGTCGAGGATGCGCGCGGTCCCGTCGCTGCGCTCGATGTAGCGGCCGATCCAGAAGAGGGACTCCGCGATCCGCGAGAGCATCAGGCGTCACCCCTCGGTGATTGAGTAGCCGCCTCCGGCGGCGTATCGAAATCTCCGAGGATGAGCGAGGGGGTCTCGATAGGAGCGCTTCGCGCTCTACTCGACCAGCGGGAGGAGGTTTGTTGCTGCTGACCCTGCTGGTCTTGGCGGTTGTCGTCCTCGGGGTGCTGGTCGGGCCGGTGACCCTCCACGATGATCGGGATCGACGTCGTGATCGCGGCCTGATCGGCGACGAGGCCCTGGATGTTGTGGTCGCTGGTGTGCAGGGGCTCGTGTCCGACGATCCAGGTGTCTTTCGAGCCGCCGCCCTGCGAGCTGTTGACGACGAGTTGGCCCTCGGGGAGCGCGACCCGGGTGAGGCCGCCCGGAAGGACCCAGACATCCGTCCCGTCGTTGACCGCGAAGGGGCGGAGGTCGGCGTGACGCGGTCGCATCCCGTCCTCGACCAGGGTCGGGATCGTCGAGAGCTGCACCACGGGCTGTGCGATCCAGCCGCGCGGGTCTTTGCGCAGACGCTCGGCGAGTTCGTCGAGCTCCTGCTTCGTGGCATCCGGCCCGACGACGAGACCTTTGCCACCCGAGCCGTCGACCGGCTTGACCACGAGTTCGTCGAGGCGGTCGAGCACCTCCTCGAGCGCGCCCGGCTCCTCGAGACGCCAGGTGTCGACGTTGGCGATGATCGGCTCCTCCGAGAGGTAGTAGCGGATCAGATCGGGCAGGTAGGTGTAGACGAGCTTGTCGTCGGCGACGCCGTTGCCGATCGCGTTCGCGATGGTCACGTTGCCGAGCCGGGCCGCCAGCAAGAGTCCCGGCGATCCGAGCATCGAGTCGGCGCGGAACTGCAGCGGGTCAAGGAACTCGTCGTCGACCCGGCGGTAGATCACGTCGACACGGGTGGGACCGGCGGTGGTGCGCATCCACACCTTGCCTCCGCTGCAGAACAGGTCGCGGCCCTCGACGAGCTCGACGCCCATCAGGCGGGCGAGCAGGGTGTGCTCGAAGTAGGCCGAGTTGTAGACGCCAGGGGTGAGCACCACAATGGTCGGGTCGTCGACACCTTCGGGAGCGGATGCCCGCAGCGACTGCAGCAGCCGCTGCGGGTAGTCGCCGACCGGTCGCACCCGCATCGACATGAACAGCTCGGGCAGGGTCTGCGCCATGACGCGACGGTTCGAGATCACGTAGCTGACGCCGGACGGGACCCGCACGTTGTCCTCGAGCACGCGCCAGGTGCCCTTCTCGTCGCGGATCAGGTCGATCCCGGAGACCTGGATGCGCACGCCGTTCGCGCTGACGATCCCGGCCGCCTCGCGGTGGAAGTGGCTCGACGAGCTGATCAGCCGCGCCGGGATGACCCCGTCGAGCACCGCCTGCTGCGTGCCGTAAACGTCGGCGAGGAACGCCTCGAGCGCCCGCACGCGCTGCTTCACGCCCGACTCGACGACCGCCCACTCGGACTGCTCGATGACGCGCGGGACCGCGTCCAGCGGGAAGGGGCGCTCCTCGCCGGCGAAGTCGAAGGTGACACCCTGCGCGAGGTACGAGCTGGCGAGGGCCTCGGTGCGTCCGCGGAGCTCGTCCTGCGTCATCCGGGCGAGAGCGCTGTGGATCTCCTTGTATGCGCCGCGGGCGCTGTCGGAGTCGGCCGCCGTCGTATCGGCGAACATCTCATCCCAGGCCGGGGCTCCGTGTCGCTTCGTCGCGACCGAGCCGTAACCGTCGAAAAGGTCGCCCATATCCAGACTCTACTGACGACATGTTGCGCGGGTGTTTCCGCCGCGTGCTGTACTTGCACCATGTTCGACCGCCGCGCGCTGGAGCCCATCACCGTCGGAACGTCCGGGCTCGGCAAGCGCCCTGGTGCCGACGACGCACTGGCGGGCGCACTCGTCGCCTCCCCGTTCCGACAGCTCGACACCGGGAACAACTACGCACTCGGGCGCTCGGAGGAGCTGCTCGGCGACGCCATCGCGGCGGCCGGCGGGCTGCCGCCGAACAAGGTGGTGTTCTCGAAGGCCGACCAGGACCCCGAAACCGCAGTGTTCGACGGCGACCGCCTGCTGCGCTCCTTCGACGAGACGACCGCGCGGCTCGGACTCGAGACCCTGCCGCTGTTCCACCTGCACGACCCGTACACGATCAGCGTGTCCCAGGGGATGGCGAAGGGCGGTCCGGTCGAGGCGCTGCTGCGACTGCGCGAGGAGGGTCGCGTCGGGGCGATCGGCATCGCCGCCGGCGAGCACGCGCTGGTCGAGGAGTACATCCGCACCGACGTGTTCGACGTGGTCCTGAGCCACAACCGCTGGACTCTCGTGGATCGCACCGCCGAGACGATCCTGACGCTCGCCACCGAGCGCGGCATGACGGTCTTCAACGCGGCGCCGTTCGGGGGCGGGATCCTGGCGGGATCGACGTTCCGCGGCGACAGCTATGCGTACCAGCCCGCGTCACCCGCGTTCCTGGCTCACCTGGATTCCGTGCGCACCCTCTGCACGGATGCGGGAGTCAACATCGCGGCGGCAGCCCTGCGCTTCTCGATGCTCGAGCCGCGCATCCACTCGACGGTGGTCGGCATCTACTCGCAGCAGCGGCTGGACGAGCTGCCCGGGCTGCTCGAAGCCTCGATCCCCGACGGATTCTGGGAGGCGCTCGACGCCCTCGGCGACCCGCCGCCGTCGCCGGCGGACTGAGCGATGGACGCCCCCGAGCTCGCAGATGGCTCCTCGCTGGAGCGCCTGTGGACGGGCGCCGTGTGGAGCGAGGGTCCGGCCTGGATCGCGACCACCGGCCGGCTGCGCTGGAGCGATGTCGTCGGCAACCGCATCCTCGAGTTCGATGCGGCGACGGGGGAGGTCGAGGAGTACGCACGCGACGTCGAGTACGTGAACGGCCGCACCCTCGACCTGGATGGCCGCGTCATCCAGTGTTCACACGGGCGGCGTCGCGTCGAACGGGATGTCGGTGGCGTTGTGGCCGCGATCGTTGACCGCTTCGAGGGGCACCGATTCAACTCCCCGAATGACGTCGTGGTCGCCGCGGACGAAGCGATCTGGTTCACTGATCCGCCGTACGGCATCCGCCCGGACGGGCGGGAGGGGCATCCGGGTGAACAGGAGTACGGCGGCTGCTTCGTGTTCCGCTTCGACGAGAGCACGGGCGAGTTGAGCGCAGAGATCACCGATATGGAGCATCCGAACGGGCTCGCGTTTTCGCCCGACGAGTCGCTGCTCTATGTGGCGG
>JALYHS010000353.1 GCA_030776385.1 Actinomycetota bacterium | reverse complement strand
AGGCGATGCTGCCGCGCGCCGTCAAAGAGCTCGTCGCATACACGCCCGGCACCGCGTTCCATGCCGACGGCGGCGGTCGCAACGCGATGCGACTGTCGTTCTGCTATCCCGCGCCCGACTTCATCCGAGAGGGCATCCGCCGGCTCGCGATCGTGATCAACGGCGAGATGAGCCTGCTCACCGAGTTCGCGCAGACCGGTCCGCTCGCCGTGCAGCCGGTGCAGCGACAGGGCGTTCTGCCGCCGAGCGTTGGCTGAATCCGTGTCTGATCAGCAATTACGCATTGTCGTTCTGTCTGGCGGGATTTCGCACGAGCGGGACGTCTCGCTGCGTTCCGGGCGCAGGGTCGCCGACAGCCTCGCCGAACACGGCATCCGTGTCGAACTCCGGGATCCGGATGCCGGGCTGCTGGCCGCGCTCAGATCCGACCGCCCCGACGTCATCTGGCCCGCCCTGCACGGGGCGTCGGGCGAGGATGGTGCGTTGCGCGGACTGCTCGAGTTCCTCGGCATCCCGTTCGTCGGATCACACTCGGATGCCGCCCGCCTCGCCTGGGACAAGCCGACGGCCAAGATCATCGTCGGCCGCGCCGGCGTCGCCACCCCGCGCTCGATCACGCTGCCCCGCGACGCCTTCCGCGAGCTGGGCGCCGACGCGGTGTTCGAGGCGATCGCCGACGAGCTGCCCGTTCCGCTGGTCGTGAAACCGGCCCAGGGCGGCTCGGCCCAGGGGGTCACCATCGTGGAGGACCGCGCCAACCTTCCGCGAGCCATGGTCGACGCGTACACATACGGGGATGTCGCGCTTGTCGAGCAGCGGATCACCGGGACAGAGATCGCGGTCGGCGTCATCGACACCGGAGACGGTCCCGTCGCCCTCCCGGCCGTCGAGATCGTGCCGCTCTCGGGCGTTTACAGCTTCGAAGCGCGTTACAACGCCGGGGAGACGCGCTTCTTCGTGCCCGCCCGGATTGCGTCAGCCGTCGCGGATGCCGCGGCGCAGGCCGCACTCACCGCCCACCGCGCACTCGGCCTCCGCCATCTGTCACGCGTCGACCTCATCGTGGACGGCGCCGGGACTCCCTGGTTCCTCGAGGCGAACGTGCTGCCCGGCCTCACCGAGACGTCGCTGCTTCCGCAGGCGCTCGAGGCGGCAGGTCACGACCTCGGCTGGGTGTATCAGGCCCTCGCCGAGGCGGCGATCCGAGACAACTGACCGCTACCAGCCGGATCGCGCTCTCTGAAGTCGCATCCGCGCCGGGGGACTGCAGCGCGGGTGCGACTTTTCGGAGCGCGGGGAGAAAGAGCCGGTCAGCGGCCGATTTCTCCGGGAACTCCGAGCTCGGCCATGATTCGGTTGAGGTCGCCGACCGTTGCGAAGTCGATGGTGATCGTGCCCTTGCTGGCGCCGAGAGCGATCTTGACGCGCGTGTCGAGACGGTCCCCGAGTCGCTCGGCCAGGTCGTCCAGATGATGCTGCCGACCGCCCGCTGTCGGCTTCGCCAGCCTCGGCTTCGGCGGGGACACCTGACCGGCGGCGGCCTCCGCGGCACGCACCGAGAGGTCTTCGTTGACGATCTTGTCGGCGAGACGCTCCATCGCGGGGATGTCACCGACCGACAGGATGGCGCGTGCATGCCCGGCGGTGAGCACACCGGCCGCCACGCGTCGCTGAATGCCCTCCGGAAGGCGCAAAAGCCGGATCGTGTTCGTGATCTGCGGGCGCGAGCGTCCGATCCGCTCGGCGAGCTGCTCTTGGGTGATCCCGAAGTCGGCGAGCAGCTGCTGGTATGCGGACGCCTCCTCCAGAGGGTTCAACTCGGCGCGATGCAGGTTCTCGAGCAGGGCATCCCGGAGCATGGCGTCGTCGGCGGTGTTCTTGACGACCGCGGGGATGGATTCCAAGCCCGCCGCTTTGCTTGCCCGCAGGCGTCGCTCGCCCATGATGAGCTCGTACTGCGGCTCGCCCGCCATCGCACCGGGCCGTGGGCGCACCACGATCGGCTGTAGGACTCCGAACTCTCGCACCGAGACGATCAGCTCGTTGAGCTCCTGCTCGCGGAACTCGCTGCGCGGCTGCTGCGGGTTCGGAACGATGTCGTCGGGGGAGAGGTTGGCCAGGCGAGCCCCTGGGACCGCAAGGAGACCGTCGACCTGCTCCTCGCCGCTGTGCGCCGGAAAGAAGACGTCGACCGGACGCTCGCCCTCCTCGGCTGTCGGGATCAGCGCGCCGATCCCGCGCCCGAGCCCGGTGCGCTTGGGTGCGGCGGCCATCAGTGGTGTCCTTCGTGCTCGGCGGGCAGGCTGGTGAGTGGGCTGGTC
>JALYHS010000352.1 GCA_030776385.1 Actinomycetota bacterium | reverse complement strand
TGAGCCGCGCATCCGGCATCGCGAGGGCCGCAAGCTCGGCGGTCACCTCGGCGGCGAGGCGCTCGGCCGCCCCTCGGCGTTGCACGCTCAGTTCGGCCGCCAGCTCGTCGACTCGTCGTCGGTCGCTCGCCACCTCATCGCCCAGTTCCAGGATGCGGTCCGCGTCACCGTCGAGTTCGAGCAGGCGGGTGCTGCCGCGTTCCAGGTGATCGATCACCTCGTCGAGGGTGGGCCCGTATCGTCTTGCCAGGGCGTTGAGCGTCGCGCGTCGCTCGTGGATCCCCTCAAGCTCGCGGCCTCCGTCGGCGTCGAGCGATCCGAGGTAGCCCGAGAGTTGGCCGGACAGCTCGCTGAGCGCGAATGACGCCTCGGCCAGCGCCCCCACGATCGGGACGAGAGCCGGATCGTGACTCACGACGCGCTCGAGCGCGCGCCGCGCACCGTCGACCCGCGAGAGCGCATCGGCCGCATCATCCGAGAACTGGGCGGAGACCGCCTCCTGAGCTTCGGCCGCCGCCAGCCGCAGGTCTTCGAGGTTGGTCAGCCGCTCGGCCTTCTCGGCCAGCTCCTCATCTTCGCCGCGTCGTGGTGCCGCGGCCTCGATATCGTCCATGGCGAGCCGCAGTTCTTCGGCCTCACGCGCCCGCCTGTCCCTCTCGGCGACGAGCACGTCGAGCTCGCCCTGGTGGGTCTGCCAGCGTCGGAATACCTCCCGGTAGTCGCCGAGCAGAACCGCGAATGAGCCGCCGGCGAAGCGATCGAGCGCCTCGCGCTGCGCCGTCGCCGACCGCAGGCGGATCTGCTCGGACTGCCCGTGCACCACCACCAACTGTTCGCCGATCTCGCCCAGCACGCCGATCGGCGCCGCTCTGCCACCGACGGTCGCACGGCTGCGCCCCTCGCTGGAGACGGACCTGCTCAGGATGAGTTGAGCCCGACCGCCTGGCACGGCATCCAGGTCCCCTCCCGCGTCGCGCACGCGGTCGGCCACCGGCCCGGACTCGTCGACCTCCCACACCCCCTCGACGACGGCTTGGGCGCTGCCCAGACGCACCGCGCCCGCATCGGCACGTTCGCCGAGCACCAGGCCGAGAGCGGTCACCACCATGGTCTTTCCCGCGCCGGTCTCGCCGGTGAGGGCGGTGAACCCCGGACCGAGCGGCAACCGTGCCTCGCCAATGACGCCGAGATCGCGGATCGAGATCTCTTCGATCACGGTCGCACGGTCTCCTCGCCAGTGGGGCCCCGCCAGCCGGCGACCGGCAGCGCGAACTTGTTCACAAGCCGATCGGTGAACGGACCCATGCTGAGACGCGCCAGACGCACCGGGATGGGCGACTTTCGTACAATGACGCGAGATCCGCTCGGCAGATCGAAGGTGCGTCGGCCGTCGCACCACACGACACCGCTCCCCACCGAGCGCTGCAGCAGCTCGACCGCGAGAGAGGAATCGGGCCCGACGACGAGCGGACGCGCGAATAGGGCGTGCGCCGAGAGCGGGACCATGAGCAGCGCCTCGACGCTCGGCCAGACCACGGGACCGCCCGCCGAGAACGAGTATGCCGTGGAACCTGTGGGCGTCGACATCACGACCCCGTCGCATCCGAAGGTCGAGAGAGGTCGCCCGTCGACCTCGATCGCGACCTCGAGCGACCGCTCGCGGCTGGCCTTCTCGACGGACGCGTCGTTCAGCGCCCAGCTCTCCCAAATGACCTCGCCGTCGACGGCTTTCACGCGGACTGCCAGCGTCAGACGCTCTTCGACGGCGTAGTCGCGGGCAAGCGCGCGATCGACGGTGGCGGTGAGATCTTCGCGTTCGGCCTCGGCGAGGAAGCCGACGTGACCTAGATTCACGCCAAGTAGGGGTGCGTTGCAACCGCGTGCGAGCTCCGCGGCGCGGAGGATCGTGCCGTCGCCACCCAACACGATCACCAGTTCGAGCTCGGTCTTCGCGACGTCGATCCCGAGCACGTCGAGCGGCTCCAGATCCGGCGCCGCTTCGACCAGATCGGCCCGTTCGTCTTCCGAGACGACCGGCGTCAGCCCGGCCGCGATCAACTGGCGGCAGACCTGCACCCCGGCGTCGAGCGAATCCTTGCGGCCGGTATGGGCGACAACGAGAAGGTGACGCAGCTCAGACATGCATTCCTTCCGTGGGCACAGCCCTCTTGCGGATCACAGCAGTGGATCACAGCAGGGCGCCGACCGCCTCAGACCATTCTGTCGGATTGACTCCGACCGCGCGGCTCAGCCAGATCAGATACTCCTGATTTCCATTGGTTCCGAGCAGTGGGGAGGAGATGACGCCGGCCAACGGCAGTCCGAGGTCCCAGGCCGACCACAGGACCGCGGATGCCGCATCCTGACGACGCGCGCGATCCCGCACCAGCCCCTCCCTGATGCCCTGCCTTCCGACCTCGAACTGCGGCTTGATCAACAGCACGAAGTCGGCGTCGAGTCCGACCGTGTCGACCAATGCCGGGAGGATCGTGGTCAGCGAGATGAACGACACATCCGCGACCACGAGTTCGGGGCGCTCCTCGGTGCGCGACTGCTCAGCAAGTTCGCCCGAGGTCAGCGACCGGGCGTTGATGCCCTCCAGCACTCGCACCCGCGGATCCTCGCGCAGCTGCGGCGCGAGCTGCCCGTGCCCGACGTCGAGAGCGATCACCTCGCGCGCTCCTCGCTCCAGAAGCACCTGGGTGAATCCGCCTGTCGACGCACCAACGTCGAGGGCGAGCCGCCCCTCCACCCGAACCGCGAACGCATCGAGCGCCGCCACGAGCTTGTGGGCGGAGCGGCTGACGTAGCCATCGTCGCCGACCAGTCCGACTTCGGCATCCGGCGCGACCTTGAGGGATGACTTCAGGGCGGCCTTGCCGTCGACGGTAACCC
>JALYHS010000351.1 GCA_030776385.1 Actinomycetota bacterium | reverse complement strand
GCAGTTCACCGAGCCCCACGCCCTCGCCCAGCCCGAGTTCCGGCTCGGGCGGTCCGATCGGCGGAATCGTCGGCGGCCTGGTGAACGGCGTCGGCGGAGCCACCACGAAAGTCGCGCCGGGGGCACCCCCTACCGCCGCTCCCCTCGTGATCGGGCCCGACCCCAGCGCGCCGGTGTTCACCACGCCGGCAGGGCAACTCGGGGGTTCATCGATCTCGATCAGCGGCATCCATCAGCTCGGTCTCGTGACCGTGAAACGGATCGACGGCTCGAGCTTCCCGGTGATCAAGCTGGTCTGTGACGACGTCGTGATCACGGGCTTCCTGCTCGATGTGCGGCGGGCCACCGGGCCCTCGCTTGTCTCGACCGCCGATCGGATGGAGTTGAGAGGTCACGTGAGTGTCTGGCTCGACTCGCTCACCGGATCCACCCTCGGAGGCCCCGGGCTGACCCTCGGAACGGATCAGACGCCGCCGCCCGGCAACGAGCTCCCCTCGCAGTTGCTGCGGGTGAACCTCGGACTGGTCGGCACCACCGCCGACTCGATCAGCTACCTGAACCTTCACCAGGCGCTGCACGAATAGCGAGGACGGCACGCCGTGCGTCAGGGGGTCAGGATGACGCGCGGCGTGTTCCCGCGCCCGCCCGCCGGCTCCCCGATCGACCGCAGCTTCACGGTCGCGCGGCTACCCGCCGTACGACGGCAGCTGCGAGACGATCTGGGTGGTGAGCAGCGCGGTCCACGCGAGGGTGACGGCAATGCCGGTGACGAACACCCCGATGAGGACCCAGATCGGCGCCATCCCACGCGGCGCGGCAACCCGACGGACGATCACGGTGCGCCCGATCACATAGACCAGACCCCCGAGGAATGCCCACGCCCAGTGGAAGGGTCGCACAACGCCCTGCCGCTCCAGCCACACGCGATCGCGGAACGCGAGGAGCGCGGTGAGCCCCCAGATCAACCAGCCGGACGCGAGGATGAGGAAATACCCCGGGGTGAGCATCGCGCCGTAGATCGCGGTCGGGTTGTAGCTCCCGCTGGAGGCGGCACCGGTCATCGCCGAGAAGTCGGGTTGCCAGCTGAAGAAGAGACCGTAGGTCAGCAAGGGCAGCAGCACGATCACCCAGATGAAGGGGCTGTAGATCGGCCGGTCGGCGGGCAGCTTCGGACGTTCGCCCCCCGCCGCGTACGGAGCGACGGATGCTGCGGCCGCCGCGTACGGAGCGACGGATGCTGCGGCCGCCGTGTGCTCGGTCCATGCGGCGCCGTCCCACCAGCGCATCAGGCCGGGCGTCATCGAATCGGCGTACCAGCCCGCGGGGATTGGGGTGGCGGACGTAGCGGCGGCGGGGGTGTCGGTCATCCTGGGCTCCTCAGAGGTGGTCTGAGGTCACAGTAGCCGTCCGCTGCTCGTTGGCGGCGCGGGCGCGGTGCTCCCGTGCATGAGCGCCGCGATGAATCCACCCACGAACGAGTCGCCCAGACCGATCGTCGTCGGGTGCTCGTCCTCGAGCAGGAACCCCGGGAGGCAGACGAGACCGGGAACCGCGCGCTCGAGATCGGCCGCGAGCGCCACGCCCTCGGCATTGAGGGTCTGTTGCGACATCACCGCGTAGTCGGATGGGGTGAAAACGTCGCCGAAGCGGTACCGGGTGCTTGCCATGGTGATCCCGCCCTGCAGCGCATCACGGAATGAGGACGCGCCATCGCCCAGGATCGCCGACCAGTATTTCGTGTGCACGACCAACTCGCGGGCCGGGATGAGGGATTCGATGTCGGTGAGGGCAACGCGCACCGCATCCGGATCGAGCAGATCGATGGCGCGGCCGAGATGAGTCTCCAACTCGTCCTCGTTCATCGAGTAGATGTCGATGACCTCCAGGAGCGCGTCGCGTACGCGCACCGAGAACTCGGGGCGATGGAATCCGGAGTCCTCATAGAAGACGACGGCCTCCCGCGGCAACCGGACCATCGCCGCGCGGAGTTGGGCGAGGCGCTCGTCGAGTGCCGCGGCATCCTGCATCGAGTTGAAGCCGGAGATCAGGAAGACCCTCGCGAGCTCGAGCACCGAAGGCAGCTCATCGCTCAGAAACAGTGTCTGGTTTGGCGGGTCGTTCGAGTAGATCAGCCTGTTCGCGTGGCTCGCGGTGAGCGCCACTCCGCCGATACGCACCATCGCCCCGACCGGGAACTGGATGATCAGGTGCGGGTCGGTCGTGTCACGGTCGGCGCTGCTGATGTAGTCACTGCCGGCGGGTAGCAGCCGGCGCACGTGGTCATCGATGCTGACGAGATGCAGTGTGCTGGTGACGCCGAGCACCTCCATCGCCCTCGCCGCACGCACCCCGGTACCGCCGAGCGTGACGCGGCTGCTGAAGCGTGCGGCGAACGTCTCCACGATGCCGGAGGAGGCGACGAAACGCTCTCCCCCGGCACCGGTCTGGAGAAAGGCGAGAACAGAGACCAGCAGGTCCCGTTCAGTTGCGATCGGCTGTGCGGTGGTGAGCTCCGAGACCGTCACCCCGTATTCCACGGCGAGGGCCTCGAGAACGGACGAGTCCCACTCGATCTCGTAGTCGACCGTCCCGCCGAGGCCCAGGACGGTGTCGGAGCTCACCATGTGTTCAGCGTGCCAGGCAGGCTAGTAGAGCGCAGCCTTGCCGGCGGCCTCGAACAGATCGATCTTCTGTGCGGCGACCTTCTTCATGGCGGCGACGGCCGGCGGCTGAATCGTGTTCGGCTCGCGAAGGCTCTTGTTCTCGAGTTCTTTGCGCATGGCGTCGTGGTACGCGGCCTTGATGTCGCTCGAGATGTTGATCTTGTTGATGCCGTACTTGACCGCCTCGGCGATCTCGCTGTCCGGGTTGTTCGAGCCGCCGTGCAGCACCAGCGGAATCGGCAGCAGCGCCTTGATCTGCTGGAGGAGGTCGATGCGCAGCTTCGGATCCAGGTCCTTCGGGTACAAACCGTGACTGGTGCCGATGGCGATGGCGAGGCTGTCCACGCCGGTCTGCTTGACGAACTCGACGGCCTCGGAGGGCACTGTGTAGATGATCTCGCCACCCTCCTCGGCCTCCTCGTCCAGCTTCCCGATCGTGCCGAGCTCGCCCTCCACCGACAGGCCGACGTCGTGCGCCGTCTCGACGACCCGCTTCGTGATGGCGACATTCTCGTCGAAGGGGAGCATCGACTTGTCGATCATCACCGAGGTGAAGCCGGCCTGGATCGCCGTGAGCATCTGCTCGTATGATCCGCCGTGGTCCCAGTGGATGGCGACGGGCACGCTCGACTTGTGAGCGCGCTCACGGATCGCGAGGATCGCCTCGACACCGATGTGGCTGACCTCATCCGGGTGGATGGCCACGATCATCGGTGAGTTCTTCTCCTCGCTGATCTCGAAAAGACCATTCATCATCGCGTAGTCGCTGACATTGAACGCCGGGATCGCGAAGTTGTTCGCGTTCGCCACGGCGAGCAGGTCTTTGCCGTTCATCAACATTGCTGGTTGTTCTCCTTGATGCGTAGTGGTGCAGTGGGATGGGATGCGACGGATGCCGCGAGCTCAGCTCTTGACCGAGCCGGACGTGAGGCCACCGATGAAGTAGCGCTGGAAGATGAGGAACAGGACGAGAACCGGGATGCTCCCCAAGATGGAGATCGCCATCATCTGGTTCCAGTGGTAGGTGTTTTGACCGATCAGCAGCTGGATGCCAACGGGCACCGTCCGCAGATCATTGGTGCGGGTCAGGGTGAGGGCGAACAGGTACTCGTTCCACGAGATCATGAACGTGTAGACCG
>JALYHS010000350.1 GCA_030776385.1 Actinomycetota bacterium | reverse complement strand
TGCTTGGCCAGCGCGCCGGATTTGGCCCCGAGCTCCCGTGCCGCCGCTGAGGTCGCCACGATCACGGACGGCTTGTCGCCGATACGCGCCGCGAGAGCGACCACGGATGCCTCGCTCCCGAGTCGTTCGCGCAAAGTCGTCGCGAGCGAGCGCAGCTCGTCCGCCGACGACAGCGTGCCGAGGTCCTCGATCACCGTCAGGTAGCCGCCCACCCGTGACGCCTTCTCGAGGAGCGCGGGAACGCGTCCGGACAGCTGCGACGCCTCGAAAGAGGCGATCTTCTTCTCCGCGGCCTTGAGCTCGGCGACCAGCGACTCGATCCGCTGGGGCAGCAGCTCCCGGGGCGTCTTGAGCGAGGAGGTCAGTGTCGACACGATCGCGCGCTCGGCGGCGAGGTCGTGGAACGCCTCGAGACCCACCAGGGCCTCGACGCGGCGATTCGTCGATCCGACCGAGGACTCGCTGATCAGGTTGACAAGCCCCACTTCGGCTGAGGTGCGCACATGAATGCCCGCACACAGCTCGCGCGACCACGGACCGCCGATATCGACCATCCGCACCGTGTCGCCGTACTTCTCGCCGAACAGCGCCATCGCGCCCGCTGCCTTCGCCTCGGCGATCGGCAGGATGCGCGTGGTGACCTGGAGGTTGTCACGCACGGCGTTGTTGGCGATCTCCTCGAGCTCGCTGCGGGTCTCGGCCGAGAGCGCCTGATTCCAGGCGAAGTCGAGACGCAGGTATCCGGCCTTGTTGTACGAGCCGGACTGGTGCGCCTCGGAGCCGAGTGTCTGTCGCAAAGCCGCGTGAACCAGGTGCGTGGCGGAGTGCGCCTGCGAAGCCGAGTGCCGGTAGATCGGATCGACGACACTGGTTGCCGCCACGCCGACCGCGACCTCGCCTGAGGTCACCTGCACGGTGTGGCTGATCAGGCCTTTGACTGGGCGCTGCACATCGAGCACCTCGAGATCGAAGCCGTTGCCGACGATCGACCCCGCATCGGCCGCCTGGCCTCCTGACTCCGGGTAGAGCGCCGTCTCGGCGAGGATCACCTCGGCGATGTCTCCCACCGACGCGCTGTCGACCGGATGCCCATCCACCAGGATCCCGAGAATCCGCGAGTCCGTCTGCAGGTAGTCGTAGCCCGTGAAGACGGTCTCTCCTGCTGCCCGCATCTCGGAGTACACCGACAGGTCGGCCAACGCGCGCTTCTTCGCCTTAGCGTCCGCTTTGGCGCGCGTGCGCTGCTCCAACATGAGCTGATCGAACGCGGCGCGGTCGACGGTGAGCCCCGCTTCCTCAGCGATCTCGAGCGTCATGTCGATTGGGAAACCGAAGGTGTCGTGCAGCAGGAACGCGGTGTCACCGGGCAGCGCGGATGCGCCCTTCTTCTGCGTGTCGACGACAGCCAGGTCGAGGATGGTCGTCCCGCTGGCCAGTGTGGTGCGGAAGGTCTCCTCCTCCGCGACCGCGAGCCGGGACGTGCGCTCCCACTGCTCCTCGATCTCCGGATACGCATCGCGCATGGCGATCCGCGAGGCCTGGAACAGCTCAGGGAAACTCGGCGCGTCGACGCCGAGCAGGCGCATCGCCCGCACCGAGCGCCGGAGCAGGCGCCGCAGGATGTAGCCGCGTCCCTCGTTGCTCGGCGAGACTCCGTCGGTCATCAGCATCAGCGAGGAGCGCACGTGGTCGGCGATGATGCGCAGCCGGACGTCGTCCTCGTGCTCGGCCCCGTACCGCCGACCGGAGAGTTCGGACGCCAGGTCGAGCACCGGTCGCACCTGGTCGATCTCGTACATGTTCTCGACGCCCTGCTTGATGAAGGCGACGCGCTCCAGACCCAAACCGGTGTCGATGTTCTTCTTCGGCAGCTCCCCGACGACGTCGAAGTCGACTTTCGAGCGGACGTCGGCGATCAGGTCCTGCATGAACACGAGGTTCCAGATCTCCATGAACCGGGTGTCGTCCACCGCCGGGCCGCCGTCGCGCCCGTAGTTCGGTCCGCGATCGATGTAGATCTCCGAGCACGGGCCGCCGGGGCCAGGCTGGCCGGTGTGCCAGTAATTGTCGGCCTTGCCCATCCGCTGGATGCGCGACGCAGGCAGCCCGGCGACCTTGCGCCACAGCGCCTCCGCCTCGTCGTCGTCCTCGTAGACGGTGACCCAGAGGTCCTTCTCGTCGAAGCCGAGCTTGCCATCCGCCTCGGAGCCGGTCAGCAGCTCCCAGGCGTACTCGATCGCACCCTCCTTGAAGTAGTCCCCGAACGACCAGTTGCCCGCCATCTGGAAGAAGGTGCCGTGGCGTGCTGTCTGGCCCACCTCCTCGATGTCGTTTGTGCGGATGCACTTCTGCACGTCTGCGGCGCGCGGGTATGGCGCGGGAACAACGCCCGTCAGATACGGGATGAACGGCACCATTCCGGCGATGGTGAAGAGGATCGAGGGGTCGTCGCTAACCAGGGAGGCGGAGGGCACGATGGTGTGTCCACGCTCCCCGAAGAAGGAGAGCCAGCGGCGTTGGATGTCAGCGGTTTGCACGGGTATCTGTTCCTAGTGCTCGCGTCGCGGAAGGCACGACGGTACCTGGATGGATGTTGGACGCGTCCGGTCCGTCGGCTCCGATCGGGCCGCACCAGTGGGCGCAGCTGCCGACCGGCCGGGTCCGGACTACTTGGCTCGCGCGGTGAGGTCGGAGACCAGGCCGTCGGCCGCGGCGCGGAGCTCGGCCTCACGCGTCTTGTAGCCGTCGACCACCGCGTCGCCGAAGTCGCGGGCGCGGGCGTCGATGTCGTCGAAGAACTGCTTGCCCTGAGGGCTCTTGGAGACGTAGTGAGCGGCCACGAAGCCCGCGGCTACTCCGATGGCCAGAAGGAAGAAGCCCTTCATCGTGATTCTCCTCTGCGTGGTGATCGACTGGTCTGCGACCACCATACGCGAAAGGCCCCGGCGCAAACCGGGGCCGATCGTTGATCGAGCTCGTCGAGATCCGACTCGTCGTTGATCGAGCTCGTCGAGATCCGACTCGCTACCGAGCCGCGTAGTACTCGACCACGAGCTGAACCTCAGCCGTGATCGGGACCTCGGCGCGCTTCGGGCGACGGATCAGCCGCGCCTGCAGCTTGTCGAGCTCGACCTCGAGGTACCCCGGAGTCTTCGGCAGGAGGTCGACGTGACCGCCGGCAGCGGCGACCTGGAAGGGCTCCATGCCCTCGGAGCGCGGCTTGACGTGGATGAGCTGCCCCGGCTTGACGCGGAACGAGGGACGGTCGACGAGTTTGCCGTCGACCAGGATGTGGCGGTGCACGACCATCTGGCGCGCCTGCGCCGTGGTGCGGGCGATAGCGGAGCGGACGATGAGCGCGTCGAGACGCATCTCGAGGAGCTCGACCAGGTTCTCACCGGTCAGGCCCTGGGCCTTGCGGGCCTCGGCGAAAACGATCTTGAGCTGGGCCTCGCGGATGCCGTACTGGGCCCGCAGGCGCTGCTTCTCCCGCAGGCGGACGGCGTAGTCGCTGTCGGTCTTGCGCTTGGTGCGGCCGTGCTCGCCGGGGGCGTACGGGCGCTTCTCGAGGTACTTGGCCGCCTTCGGCGTGAGCGGGATGCCCAGAGCGCGGGAGAGGCGGGTCTTGCTGCGGGTGCGTGACTTGGTCGACACGTAGTACCTTCCAGATGACATGGCAGCGGATGTCGCTGCTCACGGACGTACATCCGCACTCCCCCGAGCTTCTCAAGAAGCCGTGTCCGTGCGCACGTCGCGGCACGCGGTGGGTTGTGGAGGTGGGATGTATCCGCCACGAAAGGCGAACCGAGAAAGCTTAGCAGACGGCCCCGGCCCCAGCAGGTGACCCCGATCCGGTCTCAGCTCTTCGGCGTAGCAACGCCGGGCTTCGTGATGGCAACGCCACCCTTCGGCGTGGCCTCCGGGCCGCTGACCGCTCCGCACCGGATCCCTGTCAGCACACACGCTGTCACATCGCTCGTGAGGACCGGTTCATTCCAGCCGTTCATGAAGTCGGCGTGCTCGGTGGTCACCGATCCCTGCAACTGCGGACCGACCGAAAGCGTCAGTCCGGCTGCCGAGGAGGTCGGATACGAGACGTGCACGACCACCTGCGGGATCTGCACCGGATGCGATGCCGGGCACGCCGTCCCCGTCAGCTGCACGACGTTCGTCTGCTTCGCTCCGTCGAGAGTCTTCCCGTCCCAGCAGTTGGGGAAGACGATGGTGACACGCACCTGCGTTCCGGCGGCGCAATCGTGCGGCGCATTCGCCAACCGCGCCCGAGCGAGCCCGGTGCAGCCCCACCCGATCACGCCCGCTCCCTGCGGCGCATCCGCTGCCTCGTTCCCGGCGATCATCGTCAGGCCGGCGGGAACCGTCTGCACCGACTTCTGCGCACCAACGGGGGCGCGCCAGTAAATGAGCGTCCCTTTCGGCGTCAGCGCCGTGCCGTTCTGGAAGAGCACCGGCGTCCAGTACGCCGAGGCATCAGCGGTCGTTGTGCAGCTCGTCGAGCCGCCGACCAGGTCCTTCGTCACGCTGCTGGCCGTCGTGCCCGTGTTGCCGAAGAAGTCGTGCTGCATGGAGCTGCCCGCCATCCCGTGCATCAGGATCGGGTCGTTCGGCGCGGTCTTCGTGTGCAGACAGGTGTCGGTGAAGATCCCCACTCCGCCCGTCGGGAATCCGGCGGTGTTCACAACCGGACCGGGAGTCTCCGTCGCGATCGGCGATCCACTCATTCCGGGCATCGCGCCGATCGCGGTGGACCCCGATCCGCCACTCAGCGCGTAGGCCGTGACGGCGGCGGATCCGCCCGCGATTACCAGGGCTCCGATGACGGCGGCCGCAATCAGCCGGAGGTGTCGGTCCCGGGCACCGCTGGGTACCCGAGCGGCTTCTTGACCCGACCAGTCGATCGCCCGATGTTCCGTGGCCGGGATCGGCTCACCACCGCCCGGTTCGGATGCAGGGGGTGTGGATGGGGTCGTCTTCTTTGCCATGCGCCCACAGAACTCCCCCAATGTTCGGGGAGTGTCAGGACTTCGTCACGCGATCGTTCAGGGCAACCGCTGACCCCGAGCTCAGTCGCCCCGCAGGATCGCGCGGATCTTCTCAAGCCGAGCCGCGACATCCCGCTCGTTGCCATGGCTGGTCGGCTCGTAGTAGCGGGTCCCGACGAGCTCATCGGGGAGATACTGCTGCGTCGCCACGCCGAAGTCGGCGTCGTGCGAGTACTGGTAACCGGCCCCGTGGCCGAGTCGCTTCGCTCCCGGGTAGTGCGCGTCGCGGAGAGGCTTGGGGATGCGCCCGATCCTGCCGGCGCGCACGTCGGCGATCGCGGCATCCAGCCCCCTGTACGAGGCATTCGACTTGGGGGCCGTTGCCAGGTAGACGACCGCCTCGGCGAGCAGGATGCGGCCCTCGGGCATTCCGATCAACTGGACACCCTGCGCGGCGGCCACCGCGATCGGGAGTGCATGCGGATCTGCCATGCCGATGTCTTCTGCGGCGCTGATCATGACGCGGCGAGCGATGAACCTCGGGTCCTCCCCCGCCTCGATCATGCGGGCGAGGTAGTGAATCGCGGCATCCACGTCGGAGCCCCGGATCGACTTGATGAAGGCGCTGATCACGTCGTAGTGCTCGTCGCCCTGGCGGTCGTAGCGCAGAAGCGCACGGTCGACGGTGGCCGCGACGATGTCTGCGGTGATGACGGGCAGCTCGGCGCGCTTCTCGTCACGTCCCTCAGCCGGCATATCCAGTT
>JALYHS010000349.1 GCA_030776385.1 Actinomycetota bacterium | reverse complement strand
GCAAGTGGCTCCGCGACTACTCAAGCGGCGAGTCGCTTCGCGGCTCCTCGACCGGCGAGTGCCGCTACTTGCCCTTCAGGTCCTTGCGCAGGATTTTGCCCGCCGACGACTTCGGAACGGCGTCGATGAACGCGACGTCGCGCACCTTCTTGTGCGGGGCGACGTGTGAGGCGACGAACTGCATCACGGCTTCCGCGTCGAGTTCGGAGCCGTCCTTGAGCACGACGAACGCCTTCGGGATCTCCCCGGCCTCCTCGTCCAGCGCGGCGACGACCGCGGCATCCACGATCTCCGGATGCGTCAGCAGCAGCGCCTCGAGCTCGGCGGGCGCCACCTGGTAGCCCTTGTACTTGATGAGCTCCTTGAGGCGGTCCACGATCTGGAACGAACCGTCGTGGTTCACCTGCGCGATGTCACCGGTGTGCAGGAAGCCGTCATCGTCGACGGTCTCGTGGGTGGCGTCATCCCGACCCAGATAGCCGAGCATGACGTTGGGTCCGCGCACCCAGAGTTCGCCCGGGTCGCTGGAGCCCTCGGCCGGCATGCTGATCTCCTCGCCGGTGTCGACGTTGACCAGCTTGCATTCGATGTTGGCGATCGGGAAGCCGATGGTGCCGCGCGATAGGTCGTCCCGATCCGGCGGGATCACGTGCGAGACGGGGCTGAGTTCGCTCATCCCGTAGCCCTGCTGCATCCGGATGTGCAGACGATCGGCGACGGCGGACGCGATCTCGGCGCCGAGGGGAGCCGCCCCGCTCATCATCCCTCGCAGGCTCGACAGGTCGAACTGGTCGACGAGCGGATGCTTGGCGAGCGCCACGGCGACGGGCGGGGCGATGAAGACGAAGGTGACCTTCTGGTCCTGGATGACCTGCAGGAACTGCGGCAGATCGAAGCGCGGCAGCGTGATCAGCGTGGCGCGACGATACAGCGCCAGGTTCAGCAGCACCGTCATCCCGTAGATGTGGAAGAACGGCAGGAAGGCCAGCACGCGATCATCGGGGTCGGTGTCGAGCACGGGGGTCCCCTGCACGACATTGGCGACCAGGTTGGTGTGGCTGAGCATCACACCCTTGGCGAATCCGGTGGTGCCCGAGGAGTACGGGATCACGGCGACGTGCGTGGCCGGGTCGAAGCTGACGTCGGGGGCGGCGTGGCCCTCCCCCAGGAGGTCACGGAGACCCGTGTAGCCCTCGAATCCGTCGAGCACGACGATGTGGTCGTCGGGAATGCCCGCGATCGCTGCGGCGGCGCTGGCGACCGGCAGCAGCGGGCTCACGGTGAAGAGCATTTTGGCCTTCGAGTCCTGCAGCTGACGGGCGATCTCCTCGTCCGTGTAGAGGGCGTTGATGGTGGTCGCCGTCGCACCGGAGCGCAGGATGCCGTGGAACACGGTCGCAAACGCCGGCACGTTGGGCGAGTGCAGGGCGACGACGTCGCCGATGCCGATCCCGCGGGCGGCGAGCGCTCCGGCGAAGAGGTCGATCTGCGTTTTCAGCGCGCCGTACGTGGTCTCGGCGCCCGACGGCCCGTCGATCAGGGCGACGCGAGCGGCATCCTCCGCGGTCAGGTCCCGGAAGAGGAAGTCGTAGACACTCAGCTTCGGGATGACCTCGTCGGGATACGGGCTCTTGAACATTCGATCTCCTTCGATCGGGTGCGAATACCTGAATAGATACTCGCATCCGTGGCTGGATGTGGCCAGAGGGCGCGCGCCCTTGCTGCACCACCTGCTGGTCGAGTAGCGGACGAAGTCCGCGTATCGAGACCCTCCGTGATCGAATAGCCCCATGCCCGCGTCCGTCGCCGTCGTCGCCGTCCTCTCCGACATCCACGGCGTCCTTCCGGCCCTGGACGCCGTACTGGCCGAGCCCGCCGTACGCACGGCTGACCTCATCGTCGTGACTGGCGACCACGCATCCGGCCCTCAGCCGACCGCCGTGCTCGATCGTCTGCTGGAGCTCGGCGACCGGGCGCGCCTGGTGCGCGGCAACGCCGACCGCGAGTTGGTGGCGCTGCGGCGGGGCGAGGAGCTCGAGATCCCGGATGACGTGACGCCGTGGGCGGCGGCCGAGCTCTCGGGGGCGCACCTCGAGCTGCTAGCGGGGCTGCCGCATCCGCTCAGTCTCGAGGTCGACGGATTCGGCGAGGTGCTGTTCTGCCACGGAACCCCCCGCGACGACGCCGAGGTCGTGCTCGTCGACAGCCGGATGTCGCGCTGGCGCGAGGCGTTCGCCGACGTCCCCGACACGGTGCGCACCGTCGTCTGTGGGCACACGCACATGCCCTTCGTCCGCACTGTGGACCGGCGACTCGTCGTCAACCCGGGCAGCGTCGGCATGCCGTACGGGCAACCGGGCGCTCACTGGGCCATGCTGCGCGGCGGGGCCGTGGAGCTGCATCGCACCCTCGTCGATGTGGATGCCGCGATCGCCGCGATCACGCGCGACTCGAGCTTTCCCGGCAGCACCCAGTGGTGCGACGACTACCTGCGCAAGCCGCCGAGCGACGCCGAAGCCCTGGCCGCGTTCGCGCCCGTTCCCCCGTCCCAGCCGGAGTAGCCAACCACGGCACTCTTCCTGGTCGAGTAGCCGCCCCGCGGCGTGTTGAGACCCCCGCGCGCCGCTCCTCCCCTCACTCCAAGAACACGCGCTTGTAGCTCCGCCCGTCAGCCAGCGTCACCGTCTCGGCCCGCAACTGCCCGCGCGACACCCGCAGATACACGGCTTGTGCCGTCAGCCCGAGCTGCTTCGCCGCCTCCGAGACCGAGAGCCCCGGCAGCTCGGCAGGCTTGGAGCTGGGTCGTTCGCTCCGCTTGCGGCCGGCCTCATGCCGCGCCAAGATCTCGGCATCGGACCCCGACCATCGCCAGCGCGCGGCCGAGGGAGCGAGCCCGGCGGCCTTGGCCACCTCGCTCCAGCCTGCGC
>JALYHS010000348.1 GCA_030776385.1 Actinomycetota bacterium | reverse complement strand
CGGTTATGCTTTTCCCCGGCGCCGAGCCCGCTCGATGGGTAGATCGGCCGCCCGCCGCCTTAGCTCAGTTGGTAGAGCGATTCACTCGTAATGAATAGGTCGAGAGTTCGATTCTCTCAGGTGGCTCTTCGAATAAATCCTGTTCAAGGTGCTATTACCTCATACGCGTCCGGCCCTGTGTTGCGAAACTCGCGTCCCCCCGGCGTCCCCGCCGTGACTGATTCATTGGATATGAAAGCGTCAGACCTCAGCGGAATAATGACGGCCCGATAGGACAGTTCGAGGAGCGCCCGTCAACGAGCGACGATGCGGGCAATCAGCGCGCGGTTGAACCACGCTTGATCGAGCGCATCCCGGTCAAGGTTTGACCACGCGACGTGACCCTCGTTCTCCAGCATTTGAGTCAACGCCGTCAAACGGCGCCGATCGTTGTGGCTGAGCGACGACCAGTCCAGGTCGGATGCGTCTGCGATGCACGCGAGAAGAACGGCGGCATCGTCGAGGTGGCGACCTCGATCTCGCTGGTCCACCATGTAGGCGGCACCTTTGGCTACGAGCGCGCCGAGTTCGTCGGGCACCCCTATCGTTGCCTCTGCTCCATTGGCGAAAAGGAGCTGGTACCTGTCTCGACGACGGATGGCTTGCTCTCCCGAGGGCGCGACGAACGCGTCGCGTTGGCCGAGCCGCGGGCGCATCCGAGAAGGCATGTGGTCCGCGACCATGAGGTCAACCTTTCGGCCGTCGGCGTGAAGGAATCGATAGGCATGCAGTGCATCGGTGGTCAGTTTGAAACCTAGGCGTGCGAGCGTGGCACGCATCTCAGACAAGCTGGACCGGTCGGCCACGTAGTCAACAAGCGCGTCGACATCATCCGTCGGCCGCCGCATCACGACCAGTGCCCGGCGAGCGTGTGCCGCCACCATGAGCCCGCCGACCAATGTGAGGCGGCCGGCGATCTGCGCATCGCTGAGCTCGAGAACCGTCTGCCAGGCGGGTATGAGGTCGTCGTCGCTCATCTCGACGGTTAGTTCGCGGCCAGCCACGTCTGCCTCATCTGCTCCAGAGCGCGAAGGGCTGCGCTGCGTTCGCGCGTATCGGTGCTTCGAGCGAGGTCGGCCGCCACAACCGCCGAAGGCATCTCGTCCGCGTCGTAACGGATGGGCAGTGTGTTGTCGTAGATGACGTCCTGACCATTGCTGTCGCTGAGCATGAAATGTGAGTCGGCCCAGGCGTCCGCGGTTCCCTCGCGGATGTAGCCCGCAACCCTGCTGCGATCTCTGATGAGACCCATCTCTGTTGCATGGGCAGCGGCGCGGCCGGTGGCGATCAATCCGTCTGCCGCTCGCTCTGCGTTAGCGGCGCGATAGCGGTGGGCGACAGTCCTCTTCGCAACTGCGCGCGCTAGTCCAAGTGCGTCAGAGGAACGAATTCTGTCGCGAAGGCGAAATCGAGTAGTCCGCTCGAGCCATTCCGCATCCAGTCCGGAGAGCTCCCAGAGGATCGCCCACGCCGTGGCGGTGTTGAGGGGGCGCCCTTTGCCTCGCTGGCCAATATGTTCCCATCGGCTCACCGAGTCGGCGTCAAGGAGCCATGTTCCGTTGCTGAGGCGGCGTCCCGTGATAGAGCTGTCATCGAGGAGATACGTGACGGCACGCCGCGTTATTCCGAGTCGCTCCGCCGTGTCGGTGATGGTCAGTTCCATTGTTGCATTTTAGTTCCTAAACAAGAATCAATGTGCAACACGCAGCCGATATGTGACCGATCATGGCGACGGAGGCGTGGTTCCCCCTGCCGCGTTTCACCGTGTCCCCCCGGCGTCCCCCCAGATCGAAAGGCGGGCCATTCTCACGGTTCCATGGCATCCCAGGAACGCACGAAATGGGGGATTCCGCGCCAGCCGGAGCACTCGTAATGAATAGGTCGAGAGTTCGATTCTCTCAGGTGGCTCAATAAAAGCGCTGATCAGAGCTGCAACTGCCACTCCGCCAGCTTTCTGATCGAAATTAGCGCGTCCCCCCGGCGTTTCCCACCGCGACTGATTTATTGGAAGAGAGCGAGTCGGGAGTCAGGGAACCGGCCAGAAGATTGCTGGGTTCAATATCGACGTACCCCAAAGCTGCTCCGTCTGGCTTCGCGTTAGGCGGGAGTGATCGGCAACATCGCGCCAGGTGTCGGAGACGATTTGTACCTGCCTGTCCGCGATCGCCTGTGCTTCTGAACGGTCGAGGTGATACACGGCGGCCGAAGCGACCGCGAGCTCGATG
>JALYHS010000347.1 GCA_030776385.1 Actinomycetota bacterium | reverse complement strand
GCCATCGTGCTCACCACCCCGGTCGGCTTGTTGAGCATCACGTAGCGCTTGTCGGGATCGAGTTGTACGGCGCTGCCGTCCACGGCCACCTTGTCGACGAGCGGATCGACCCGCGAGCCGAGCTCGGTGACGACCTCACCGTTGACGGTGACGCGACCGGCCACGATCAGCTGCTCGCTGACCCGGCGCGATGCCACACCGGCTGCCGCCAGCACCTTCTGCAGGCGCTCGCCCTCGCTCGAGAGTTCGCTCATCGGATGCCTCTGATCGCTGGTCGAGCCTGTCGAGACCACACTGCCGTCATCGCGCGCTGAAGATGTCGTCGAAGCCGTCGGCGCCGTCCTCGAGCAGCGGCGAGATGAGGGGAAGCTCGTCGAGCGAGTTGATCCCCAACTGCACGAGCAGAAGTTCGGTGGTGGCGTAGTGGATGGCGCCGGTCTCACTGTCGGTGTACGCCTCGGTGATCAGGCCCCTGCCGAGCAGCGTGCGCACGACGGAGTCGACGTTGACGGCGCGGATCGACGCGATCGCACTGCGGCTGATCGGCTGCTTGTACGCGATCACCGCGAGCGTCTCGAGGGCGGCCTGCGACAGCTTCGTCGGGTTCTGAGTGAGCACGAAGTCCCGCACCAGCTCGTCGTGGTCGGCCCGCACGTAGAGCCGCCAGCCTCCGCCGACCTCACGCAGCTCGAACCCGCGGCGCACTCCCCCGTTCTCGCCGTCGTAGTCGGAGACGAGACGTTCGATCGATTGGCGAACCGCCGGGACCGGAGCGCTGAGGGCGGTGGCCAGCGAGACCAGCGACTGCGGTTCGTCGGCCACCAGCAGGATCGCCTCGAGAGCGCGCTCGAGATCGATCGCGACGTGCTCAGCCTCGCTGTGCTCGTCCACCCTCTGCTCGTCCACGTCAGGCATCGTAGTCGGCTCCGAGACTCGCCAAGCTCTCGTCGTTCCAGTGCTGCGCGGTCCACCGCAGGGTGAGCTCGCCCAGCGGCTCCAGCTGCTCGAAGCTGATCGCCGAATGACGGTAGAGCTCGAGCACGGCGAGGAAGCGCGCGATGACAACACCCTTGGCGTCCGCACCGGCGATCAGTTGGCGGAAGTTGACCGGGCCGCCGCCCGCTCGCAGCAGCGCGACGACATGGGCCGCCTGCTCCCGGATGCTGACCAGCGGCGCGTGCAGATGGTCCAGCCCAACCATGGGGATCTCCCGGGGCGCGAAAGCCAGCGCGGCAAGCGCGGCGAAATCGTCGGCTGTCAGTGTCCACACCAGTTCGGGCGTCTGCTGACGGTACTTCTCCTCCAGCCGGACAGAGCGAACGTGACGGGAGGACTCCGCCTCGAGACCGCCGGCGAACCACGCGGCGGCCTCCTTGAAGGCGCGGTATTGCAGAAGCCTCGCAAAGAGCAGGTCGCGTGCTTCGAGCATGGCGACGTCTTCGGCATCCACCAGTTCGCCCTGGGGCAGCAGCCCCGCCACCTTGAGGTCGAGCAGCGTGGCCGCGACAACCAGGAACTCACTGGCCCGGTCGAGCTCTTGATCGGAATCGAGACCGTGCAGGTAGGAGATGAACTCGTCGGTGACCGCGCTCAGCGAGACCTCGGTGATGTCGAGTTCGCGCTTCGAGATCAGCGACAGCAGCAGATCGAACGGGCCGCTGAAGTTGGTCAGACTGAGCGAGAACCCGGCGTTCGCCGCCGCGGAATCCTGCTCGACGTCGACGATCTGCTTTTCGTTCGCGCTCGCCACGCTAGGCGACGGCGCCACGGAAGATCAGTTCTCGGGCGACGCTGCGATAGGCCTCTGCGGCCGCGTGGTCCGGGGCGAAGACGTTCAGGGGCGCACCGGCGACCGAGGCGTCCGGGAACTTCACGGTGCGACCGATCACGGTCTCCAGGACGTTGTCGCCGAACGCGTCGACGACTCGCTCGAGCACCTCGCGCGAGTGCAGAGTCCGAGAGTCGTACATGGTCGCGAGAATGCCGTCCAACTGGATGGCGGGGTTCAGCCGGTCGCGCACCTTCTCGACCGTCTCGACCAGGAGGGCAACGCCGCGGAGCGCGAAATACTCGCACTCGAGCGGAATCAGCACGCCGTGAGCGGCGGTCAGCGCGTTGACGGTGAGCAGCCCGAGCGAGGGCTGGCAGTCGATGAGGATCACGTCGTACTGGTCCGAGACCTGCCGGATCACGCGCGCCAGGATCTGCTCGCGGGCCACCTCGTTCACCAGGTGCACCTCGGCGGCAGAGAGGTCGATATTCGCCGGGATGACGTGCAGATTGTGTACGCGGGTCTCGATGATCGCACTCGAGACGTCCTTCACGGATCCCAGCAGAAGGTCGTAGATCGTCGTCACGTCGTGGCTCTGCACTCCGAGGCCAGCGGTCAGCGCACCCTGCGGGTCGAAATCGATCGCCAGCACCTTGCGGCCGTACTCGGCGAACGAGGCGCCCAGGTTGATCGCGGTCGTCGTCTTGCCGACACCGCCCTTCTGGTTGCAGAGGGCGATGATCCGCGCCGGGCCGTGCGACTTGAGGTTCTTCGGCACCGGAAACTGGCGCAGAACGCGTCCCGTCGGGCCGAGAACGGGAGCTTCGAGCCCGGTCAACTCCGTCACATCCTCGCGCTGAACCGTCATGGCTGGAAGTCTACGGCGGGGGTTTCGGAGCCCTCGGCGGCGCGCGTCAAGTGGAGGTTGAAGGTTGTCGCCTTGCCGATCGAGTAGACCGTGAAAGCGGGCGTATCGAGATCCCGGCCAACGAGTCTCGATACGACAGACTCAGCGAGCGCGAGGGTGGGCCGTCGCATACACGTCCCGTAGCGCATCCGCCGTCACCCGCGTGTAGATCTGTGTCGTCGCAACGCTCGCGTGCCCCAGCAGTTCCTGGACCACACGCACATCGGCTCCGCCCTGCAGCAGATGCGTCGCGAAGGAGTGCCGCATGCTGTGCGGCGAGAGTTCCAGGTCGAGGTGGGCGCGCTCCCCCGCGCTCCGGATGACCAGCCACGCGCTCTGCCGCGACAGCCGCGCCCCGCGCATCCCGAGAAAGAGGGCGGGCGTCGCCCTGCCCCGCGCCGACAACACCGGACGCGCGCGAACCAGGTACGCATCCAAAGCCGCGCGCGCGTAGCTCCCCATCGGCACGATTCGCTGCTTCCCGCCCTTGCCGAACAAACGGACCACCTCGGTCGTGCCCTCGTCGCCGATCAGGTCGTCGACGTTGAGTCCGACTGCCTCCGAGACACGGGCACCCGTGGCGTAGAGCAGTTCGAGCAGGGCCTTGTCGCGCACCCGGTCCAGCTCCTCGCCGTCGGTCGCGGCGAGCAGACTCTCGACCTGCTCGATCGTGAGCGCCTTCGGCAGCCGGCTCGGCAGTTTCGGCGGGCTGACCTCGACCGCCGGGTCGGCATCCAGCTCGCCCTCGTCCACCAGGAACCTGGTGAACCCGCGCACCGAGGACAGCGCCCGTGCAACCGACGATGCGGCCAAGGGAGACGGCCGCTCGCGCAGGCTCCGTGCCCAGGCCGTGATCACCGGGGTGGTGATACCCGGTGCCTCCGCGATGTCCCGTTCGGCCAGCGACGTCAGGAAGGCGTCGAGGTCCCGCCGATACGCGGCGACCGTGTTCTCCGATCGCCCTCGTTCGATTCCGACGTGACGCAGATACCGCTCCAGTTGCGAACGAAGAGCGTTCGGGGCGGACTCAGCCGTGCCGGGCATGAGCGGTGAGCGCCGCGACGATCAGGATCGAGTTGCGCAGCCGACCGGCGAGCACCCCGTCGACGACCTCCTGAAGCGGGGCCCAGCGCACGACGATCTCGGCTTCCTCCTCGGTGCGGGCGAAAGTCGGCGTCGCGCTCAGCCCCTCCGCGGCGAAGACGTGCAGCACCTCGTTGCTCCCGCCCGGCGAGGTGTGGAATGTCAGCAGTTCGGTCCAGTCGGATGCCGCGAGGTCGACCTCCTCGGCGAGCTCGCGTTGCGCGGCCAGCAACGGGGGTTCCCCGGGAATATCGAGCAGTCCGGCGGGCAACTCCCACTCCCGTTCGCCGATCGGATGCCGATACTGGTTGATCAGCAGCACCCGGCCGTCCGAGTCCATCGCCAGCACCGCGACTGCGCCGGTGTGATCCACGTATTCGCGCACCACCGAGTGACCGCCGAACGTGAACGTGTCGCGGCGGACGTCCCAGACCTTGCCGTCGAAGGCGAGTTCCGACCCAGTGACCGGCGCGGGATCGGGCAGATCGGCGAGCGGCCCGGTGCTCAGCGCGGCACGGGCCGCGGCATCCGCGCCGGTGGCGTCAGGCACAGGCGTCGCGTCAGGCACAGGCTCAGACCTCAGCGGATTCGGCGACGCCTGCCGACTCGGCTTCGAGCCGCGGTGCATCATCAGCCAGGTCGAAACCGGCGAGGTGGTCGAGATGCGGCGCCTGCTCGGCCGGCAGGGCGCCCGGCTCGGCGACCTCGAACAGACGCGAGGCGCGGCTGCGCTCGAGGGCGGCGGCGATCAGGCCACGAAAGAGTGGGTGCGCGCGGTTCGGGCGCGACCGCAGCTCGGGGTGGGCCTGCGTTCCGACGTAGAACGGGTGCACCTCGCGCGGCAGCTCGACGTACTCGACGAGCGAGCGGTCGGGCGAGACCCCGGAAAAGACGAGGCCCGCCTCCGAGATCACGTCGCGGTAGTGGTTGTTGACCTCGTAGCGGTGACGATGACGCTCGGATGCCGTGGTCGCCCCATACAGCTCGCTCACGATGGATCCCGGCTCGAGTGCCGCCTCGTACAGCCCGAGGCGCATCGTGCCGCCCAGGTCTCCATGGTCGATGATCTCCACCTGCTCCGCCATCGTCGCGATGACGGGGAACTCGGTGTCCGGGTCGAACTCGGAACTCGACGCCCCCGGCAGCCCGGCCTTGTTGCGCGAGTACTCGATGACCATGCACTGCAGGCCGAGGCAGAGCCCGAGCACCGGAATGCGGTTCTCGCGCGCGAACCGCAGCGCGCCCAGCTTGCCCTCGATGCCGCGCACGCCGAATCCGCCCGGCACGCAGATCCCGTCGACGTCGGCAAGCTGCCTCGCGGCGCCCTCCGGCGTCTCGCACTCATCCGACGGAATCCATCGGATCGAGACCTTCGTCTCGGCCGCGAACCCGCCCGCCTTGAGCGCCTCCGTCACCGAGAGGTACGCGTCGGGCAGGTCGATGTACTTGCCGACCAGGCCGATCGTGACCTCGTGCTTCGGCTCGTGCACGGCCTTCAGCAGGTCCTGCCAGCCGTCCCACTCCACCTCGTGCGCCTCGAGGCCGAGCTGCTCGATGATGTAGGCGTCGAGGCCCTGCTGATTCAGCATGGTCGGAATGTCGTAGATGCTGGGCACGTCCACCGCGTTCACCACGGCACGCTCATCGACGTCGCACATGAGCGCAATCTTGCGCTTGTTGGACTCGGAGACGATGCGGTCGCTGCGCAGCACCAGGGCATCCGGCTGGATGCCGATCGAGCGGAGGGCGGCGACGGAGTGCTGAGTGGGCTTGGTCTTCTGCTCCCCCGAGGCGCCCATGTATGGCACAAGCGACACGTGGACGAAGAACACGTTGCTGCGGCCGAGCTCGTGGCGCACCTGGCGGGCCGACTCGATGAACGGTTGTGACTCGATGTCGCCGACCGTGCCCCCGATCTCGGTGATGATGACGTCGGGGGCCGGTGAGCCGTCGGCCGGGGGCTGCGCCTGCAGTCGCATCCGGCGTTTGATCTCATCGGTGATGTGCGGGATGACCTGCACCGTGTCGCCGAGGTACTCGCCGCGGCGCTCGCGTTGAATGACGCGCGAGTAGATCTGGCCGGTGGTCACATTGGCGGCCTGGTCGAGGTTGATGTCGAGGAAGCGCTCGTAGTGGCCGATGTCGAGGTCGGTCTCGGCACCGTCGTCCGTGACGAAGACCTCGCCGTGCTGGAACGGATTCATCGTTCCCGGGTCGACGTTCAAATACGGGTCGAGCTTCTGCATCACGACGCGAAGGCCACGAGCGGTCAGAAGGTTGCCCAAGCTCGCGGCCGTGAGGCCTTTCCCGAGGGACGAGACGACGCCCCCGGTGACGAAAATGTGCTTGGTTACGACGAGACCCGGATTGACCACCACGGGGTTTCAGCCTATCCCACGTTCGGAGCTGCTCGCCGGGGTGACACCCCGTCAGCGCAGCTGACGTGCGTTTCCGAGCAGCTCCCGCGCGTGCACGAGCGCCGCCTCGGAATCGGGCGATCCGCTGAGCAGCCGGGCCATCTCGGCGGCGCGCTCCTCACCGTGCACCAGCCGGACGTTGGATGCGGTGATCGAACCGTCAATGCCCTTCTCGACGACCAGATGGTTCGTTGCGAACGCGGCCACCTGCGCCAGGTGCGTCACCACGATCACCTGGGAGGTCTCGGCGAGCCGGGCCAGCCGCCTGCCGATCTCGGTGGCACTCGCACCGCCGACCCCGGCATCCACCTCGTCGAAAACGAACGTCGGCACCGGATCGGTGGCGGCCAGCACGACCTCGATGGCGAGCATGACGCGCGAGAGCTCACCGCCCGAGGCTCCTCGAGCGAGCGGCCGGGGCTCGCTGCCGGAGTGGGCCTGCAGCAGGATCGCCACGGCGTCGCGGCCGGTGAGGCCGAGTTCACGATCGTCGACCTCGATGGTGAGCCGCGCATCCGGCATCGCGAGGGCCGCCAGTTCGGCGGTCACCTCGGCGC
>JALYHS010000346.1 GCA_030776385.1 Actinomycetota bacterium | reverse complement strand
GGGTTCGAATCCCACGCCCTCCGCTCTATGCCAACTCGGTGTCTCAACTGCTCAACCGCTACTTTCGGGCTTGATCTCGGGCCGCCGCGTTTGCCCACGACCTGCCCACACTTGTGCGCGCGAGGTCCTCGTCGAGACGGATCGCGACGGCGTCCAGATCGTCGTCGAACAGGTCGGCGTAGACGTCGAGCGTCATCGCTGCAGAGGCGTGCCCGAGCATCCGCTGGACCGCCTTCACGTTCGCCCGGAGCGGATCGCGAGGCTCGCCGCAGTGTGCCGCAGATCGTGCGCAAGAATCCGGTACCGCACCATCGGCGCAGGCCGGGTGAGCGTCGACGCCGTGCCAAGACGGCGACTCTGCGGTTCCAGTGCGGATGGCATCGGACGTGTCACGCGGATGCCATCTGCGGCAGATAGTCGTGGCGATAGATCAGTGCCACGAGCTCCCCGCGGCTACGGACGCCGGTCCGGTCGAAGACCGACTTCAGGTGATCCTGCACGGTGTCGACGGTGAGGTGCAGCCGAGTCGAGATCTCGCGAGTCGATGACCCTCGGCAGACGTACGCGGCGATCTGCTGCTCGCGGGCCGTGAGTCCGAAGGCGACCATGATCGTCGGCGCGATCTCGACTGCGGAAGCGTTCTCGATGATCACGGCGACCGTGCCGTCGGCGTCGGAGGTCATCCACGAGGCGTGCAGGACGGCCCAGCGGCCGCTCCGAGTCTGGACTCGCAGTCGGGGAAGGAGCCGCAACGCTGCCTCGGGATGAGAGATCCCCGTCGCGACGGCACGGATCTCGACCGGAAGGTCGACACCGTCGGACCTGCCGCCAAGATCCTCGAGCCACGGCTCGGCAGCCTGATTCATGCCGGCGAGCGACCCGTCCGCGTGGAGCAACACCAACCCGGGTCTTGGAGCCGCCTCTCCGGAGGCCGGTGCTCGATTCGCGGCCGTGCGTACGAGTCCGGTTCTCAACGCGTCGGCGAGATGCGGTGCGAGACGCTGCACGAATCCCGCTTCAGCTTCCGAGAAGTTCGCCTCGGCGCCCTCCCGATGGAGGCACAAGTACCCCCAGGCGACACCGCGCACGCGCAGAACAGCACGCAGCTCGTCCTGGAGACCGAGGGGCGCGAAGATGTCTCGGTAGCGATCGCTTCGATCGGGGTGGGCCTCTGTCGCTCGCATCAACGTGCTCACCCCCGCTGGAGAGCGGGCTAGGTCAGTCCATCTGTTCACGTCATCGTGGAGAAACTCGTTCTCGATGAAGTACGGGCCGGAGCCCGCCGGTAGGCCCTCTCGGCGGGCGCGGGTGAACAGCAGGGTGGCGGGATCGGCCGCGGCCCACCACAGGGCGTCGACCGGCACCACACTCCGCAACCGGGGCAGGACAGCGGACCGCAACGCGTCCAGGTCCAGGCCGGCACGGCACACCGAGACGATCGCCGCAGCGGCGTTCGAAAGTGCCGGGCCGGTGAGCATCGTTGGCCTCCTGGCGCTGACTCTAGGCGCCGGCTACCACTTCGTACCGGCCTTCGGCGATCAGGTCGCTGCCCGTCGCGGCGATCGTTGCAGCGCGACTCTGATCCGCGAAGCGGTCGGTCGCCAACGCCGCCTCCACGCTCTCCCAGAGCGTCAAGGTCAGCGCAGTTCCGGCATCACGGTCGATGAAGAACATGACACCGGCATTGCCCGGCAGGCCCTCGACGAACCCCCTGACTTTGACTTCCGCGTTCTCCGACCACTTCTGCAGGACTTCCGGCGACCCGGACCATGTCGACGTTCGTGCGAACATTTCTGCTCCTCTCATCGCCGCCACTTCACCCCGCACAACGGATCGCAGCCATCCCAGAAATCCGGGGGCGTCCCGTTGTGGTCGTCGAGCCGCGTGAGCCGGTTGATGAGCGTGAGGTGAATGGAGCGTGCCGTCGCGTTGGCGCCGCCGCCGGTTCGCACGAGACCGATCATGGCGTCGTTGTGGCGAGTGAGGTGCTGAGCGCCCGAGCAACCGGGCGCCGTGCCGGACTCGAGCGCGGAGAGCCTTCTCAACACCTCGACCGTCGAGACGGAGAGCATGCGTCGTGGCGCGAGGCCCGGCATGCGGTACGTCTGTACCGACGGCTTGGCCAGTTGCGCGGTCCGCAGCGCTCAGGCGGTTCCAGGGATGGCTACCGGGGCTGCCCGTCGTGGGCGCCGTCGCCCCTGCGTCACGATCACGACGCCGATGAGTACGACGACTCCGCCGAGCAGCTCTGCAGGAATCGGTAGTTCGCCGAGCGATGCCCATGCGACGAGGACGGCGACCGGCGGGACGAGGTAGAGCAGAGAGGTCGAGACCGCAACGGGCATACGTGCGACCGCGTACGCCCACAGCACGAAGCCGACAGCGGACGGGAGCAGACCGAGGTACGCGGCCGCGAGCCAGGCGCCGACTCCTGCGCTGACGATCTGGCTGAGCCCGAGCGGCACGAACGGCAGTGTCATCGCGGTGCCGGACAGCATCGCGTAGCACGCGACCTCAAGACTCGAGTAGCGCTCCAGCAGAGGCCGCTGCAGCGGGTGGTAGATGCCCTGCATCACCATCGCCGCCACCACGATCAACGCCGCGGTCGACAGCGAGACCCCCGCCCGAGCCAGACACACGAACCCGACCCCGGCTAGCGCGATCACGCTGCCGACAACGGTGAGCGGGGAGACCCGCTCTCGGAACACCACCCTGGCGAACGCGACCGAGACCAGCGGGGCTGCAGCCACGATGATGCTCGCCGTTCCCGCCGTGACGAACAACTCACCCTGGTTGAGTAAGAGCTGGTACGTCGTCATCCCGAAGAAGCCGCAACCGAGGATCCATCCCAGAT